>CAIWKU010000481.1 GCA_903913355.1 uncultured Bacteroidota bacterium
CATGTATTTATTGATGAGCCTTATCAAAAAAGAGAATCGTTGCCGGTTTACTTTAGAGATGTTTCTCTTGCCAGATCAAAAGTGATAGTGGTGGGCGCGGGACCTGCCGGTTTATTTGCCGCTCTGAAACTGATTGAAAAAGGAATTCAACCGATAATACTGGAAAGAGGCAAAGATGTAAGAGCAAGAAGAAGAGACCTGGCCGCACTAAATAAAGAAGGAATCGTTAATCCGGAAAGTAATTATTGTTTTGGAGAAGGTGGTGCCGGTACTTATAGCGATGGAAAATTATATACCCGCAGCAGTAAACGGGGAGATATTAATCGTATACTAAGTATATTATGCCAGTTTGGAGCGGAAGAAAATATTCTCTTTGATTCACATCCGCATATTGGTACCAATAAATTACCCCAGATTATTACCGCTATAAGAGAAAAAATCATTGAATGTGGCGGCATATTCCTTTTTGAAAAAAAACTGACCAACTTCATCCTGAAGGATAATTGTTTCGTTTCCGCTATCGCTGCCGATGGAGAAACCATTCCGGCAGATGCAGCCATTATTGCCACCGGGCATTCGGCAAGAGATATTTTTTTTCTGTTCAAAGAAAAACAACTTGATATATCTGCTAAACCTTTCGCATTGGGAGTTCGTATTGAACATCCCCAGTCACTGATTGATAAGATTCAATATCATTGTGCCATCCGTGACAAACATCTTCCTCCTGCTTCTTATGGATTGGTAGAACAGGTAAATGATAGAGGAATCTTTAGTTTTTGTATGTGTCCGGGTGGCATTATAGCCCCCGCAGCAACCCATCCAGGCGAATTGGTGGTTAATGGCTGGAGTCCGAGTAAACGAAACAATCCCTATGCAAATAGTGGAATGGTTGTAGAAGTTACTTTAGCAGATGCACTATCTTATTTTAGCAAGAGAACAAAGAACCCACACACTACAAACATTCATGAAAAAGATCCATTAGCCTTATTGTATTTTCAGCAATCTATTGAACAGGCCTGCTTTATTGCTGGTGGAGGATTGTTACGCGCACCTGCACAAAGAATGGTTGATTTTTGTGAGCAAAAATCATCAAATGATCTTCCGGACTGTAGTTATCTCCCCGGAATAGAAGCAAGCGATTTGCAAACCGTATTACCCGGATTTATTCACCAGTGCTTACAAAAAGGGTTAATCGCTTTTGGTAAAAAAATGAAAGGGTATTATACCAATGAGGCAGTAGTAGTTGCTACTGAAAGCAGAACTTCATCTCCCGTACGACTTCCCAGAGACCCTATTAGTCTGGCTCACCCCCAGGTTTCTAATTTATATCCATGTGGTGAAGGTGCCGGCTATGCAGGTGGTATTATTAGTGCCGCGATGGATGGGGAAAGAGTAGCGCAAATGATAGCAGAAAAATATCCCTAAGACATTACCCTATATAGTTGTATTTCTGAAATGATAAAGGGTTTCTTACATCAAATAATCGGGAATCGTTAAAATATGTAAAGTGACAGAAATAGCAAGTCTATACTCCCCCCCAGGAAATAGTCACTATTTCTGTCCTAGCAATAATGTCTCCATAAAATCGCTTATTAACTTTACCGACGGTAAACCTAATCCAAAATACCCTTCCAAAAAACGGGAAAAACACCGTTTTTTTTGCTGTTATCGAATGCAATCGGTTACAATATTACGATTTGGTGATTCAGTGCATAGAGAACGATTCCTATTCTTGAACTGACCTGCAGTTTTCGAAATAAAGCATCCCGATAGCCATCTACTGTTCTTGGGCTTACATCCATTTTGGCGGCAATTTGCTTAAGACTCAATTCAGTACATGCCCATTTCAGGAAAACCAATTCTTGCTCATTCAACATTTTCCCAATATCCATACCCCCTGTTTTTTTTAATGCCTGATATCCCGGAGTAAATAATTCATTATAATAATAACCATCCCAATAAACCTGGTTTACCGCTTTTTGAAGTTCTTCCGGTTCAATATCTTTTACCAGGTATCCCCTTGCGCCATTTCTGATCATCCGCATTAAAATCAATTCATTCGTTAACATACTCAGCGCAATTACTTTTACTGAGGGATGGTTTTGCTTTAGCCATAATGTGGTTTGCATTCCATCCATATTAGGCATGGAAATATCCATGAGTACAATATCTGGCAGGGTTTGTTTTCTCAGGTTTCCAATAAACCCGTAACCATCACCTGCTTCCATAGTCATTTCCAGTCCGGGCAATAATTTAATCAATAGGGCCAGGCTTTTTCGGAGAATCGCATGATCTTCTACAATCGCAACCTTAATCATATTCATCTTCTTTACAAATCAGGTGAATGATGGTACCCATATTTAATTTGCTTTCTATCATGACTTCCGTATCAATCATAGCGGCGCGGTAGGCTATGCTTCCCAAACCCATACCTGGGGTAAATCCAGGTTCATTGGGTTCAAATCCAATTCCATCATCTTCAATCCAGATATGTATTTTTCCCACTTCCCTCCAAATC
>CAIWKU010000482.1 GCA_903913355.1 uncultured Bacteroidota bacterium
GGAAGACCCCTTATTCATTTTATATACTTCGGGATCTACGGGTAAACCCAAAGGTGTGGTGCATACCTGTGGCGGGTATATGGTGTATGCCAATTATACTTTTGTAAATGTGTTCCAATATCAACCCGGACAGGTACATTTTTGTACAGCAGATATTGGCTGGATTACCGGTCATACCTATATCGTATATGGTCCGCTTAGTGCCGGTGCTACTACCATGATTTTTGAAGGTGTTCCTACCTGGCCCGATGCGGGAAGATTCTGGGATATTATTGACAAATTCAAAGTAAATATTTTTTATACAGCGCCCACAGCTATCAGAAGTCTGATGGGTTTTGGAACAGGACCTTTGCAGGGTAAAAATTTATCTTCATTACAGGTATTGGGAACCGTGGGCGAGCCTATTAACGAAGAAGCCTGGCATTGGTACGATGAGCATGTGGGCAAGAATCGTTGTCCAATTGTTGATACCTGGTGGCAAACAGAAACCGGTGGCTGTTTAATCAGTAACCTGGCAGGAATTACGCCTGCTAAAGCCAGTTGGGCAACTTTACCGATGCCAGGGTTACAGATGGTTTTAGTGGATGAGAATGGAAAAGAAATCATTGCAGAAGGTGATGAAACCATTTCAGGTAATCTTTGTATCAAAGCACCCTGGCCAGGTATTTTACGAACTACTTATGGAGATCATGAAAGATGCCGTACCAATTATTTTGCTACCTATGAGAATATGTATTTCACAGGTGATGGTGCTTTGCGGGATAAAGAAGGTTTTTATAGAATAACCGGCCGGGTGGATGATGTATTGAATGTAAGTGGTCACCGGATTGGAACTGCCGAAGTGGAGAATGCCATTAATATGCATGCCGGCGTAGTGGAAAGCGCCGTTGTGGGTTATCCGCATGAGGTAAAAGGACAGGGCATTTATGCATATGTGATTTATCATGGTTCACATGGACAAAACACGCATGGTACCGCTGAATTAATCAGAAAAGATTTGCTGCAAACCGTAACCCGGATTATTGGTGCTATTGCTAAACCGGATAAAATACAGTTTGTAAGCGGACTTCCCAAAACCAGAAGTGGTAAAATCATGCGAAGAATATTGCGCAAGATTGCAGAGGGCGAAACGGAGAACCTGGGGGATACCAGTACTTTATTGGATCCGGGAGTAGTGGATGAGATTAAAACAGGAAAATTGTAATAAAAGCCCCTCTCGGGGCTTTTTCTTTATTGGCACCTCTTTATAGTGCTACCCGCTGATTTCAGTAGTATATGAACTGGAAATAGAACCCTTTCATGGTACCCCAAACAAATTCTTACAAAATAAAAAAGAAATTTTATTGCTTTTTTATTTCTTAATTCTACATTTGTAGAATCTATTCACAAAACATAGAAAATGACCCTTTCTAAAACAGAAGAACAATTGATGGAATACCTCTGGAATCAGGAAAAAGCCTTTCTGAAGGATTTGATTGATGCGTTCCCGGATCCCAAACCAGCTGCAACTACTGTGGCCACTTTACTAAAAAGAATGACAGATAAAGGTTTTGTTGGGTATAAGCTTTATGGAAATTCAAGGGAATACCATCCCATGGTAAAGAAATCAGATTATTTTTCTAAGCAAATGAAGGGAATGATAAAAAATAGTTTTAATGATTCCGTACTTCAATTTGCCTCTTTTTTTACAAAAACCAGTAATCTTAGCGCCTCAGAACTAAAAGAATTGCGTAAGATCATTGACAATGAAATTGAAAAAAAGAAAAAATGTTAGCCTATCTTCTGAAATCGACTCTTTGCATGGGTATACTGTTATTAGTGTACCTGTTTTTTCTTGAAAAAGAAAAGATGCACCAGTTCAACCGCTTCTATCTTTTAGGCAGCATACTGTTTTCATTAATTATTCCATTGATCACAATTACCAAACAGATACCTGTATTGACCGAAATACCGGTAACTTATTTTACAACACTGGAAAATATCCATACAGAACATTCAGCCATTTCGCCAATGCCTATAAATAATAGCCCGGCTAATCCAATACCTTTTTTACCCATCCTGTATTGCCTGATAGCTGCTATTTTATTAGGCCGCTTTGTAAGAAATCTGTACAAGTTATCACTAACAGCTTCAAAAAACCGTTCAGTTATTTTGGATGGTGCCAGATTAATTTTGCTGAAAGAGAATATAGTAAGTCATACTTTTTTGAAAAATATTTTTATCAATGAGGAAGGCTATACTAATCTATCAATTGAAAAAGAAATCTTAACACATGAATTAGCCCATGTAAAGCAAAGGCATTCCTTTGATATCATTTTCCTCGAATTGCTGCAAATCATTTTCTGGTTCAATCCTTTACTTACTCTCTACAAAAGAGCCATTCAGTTAAATCATGAATTTTTAGCCGATGATGCTGTGCTTACTACTCATCCTGATGTTTCCGCGTATCAGAACCTACTTTTAGACAAGCTATCTCAACCCGGACATTTTCAACTTGCTAGCCCTTTCAATTTTTCCATAACCAAAAAAAGATTAGTTATGATGACAAAAGAAATTAACCAGTCACGTATACTGGTAAAGAAACTTGTATTGCTGCCATTTCTTGTATTGGCTGTTCTTGTTTTTAGCTCGAAAATAATATCAGCCCAGGAAAACCCTAGCATCAGCAAGGTGAATGGTATAGATTTACCAGCTACCAAAGAAGGTGCTTCCAAAGAATTATTAGATGAATATGAAGCCATTATAAAAAAAAATATGACCAAAACAAAAAGTGGTCAGGAAATCATTGGTCGCGTTACAGATTCAGAAAGAAATAAATTAGAAAGCATTTATAAACAAATGAACCGGGCTCAAAGAGATACAGCTAATGTGCGGTTTATAAAAAATTTGGCAACCATTAAAAAAGCTATTCCTACACAAAAACAATTTGACTCGTGGAAAGACACTGGAGAATATGGTATTTGGATAGACGATATAAAAGTAAAAAATGAAGTGTTGTCAAAATATAAAGCGGAAGATTTTAGCTATTATTCCGTAAGTAATCTTAATTATAACGAAACAGCGAAAAAAAATATAATGACTAAGTATGGATTGCATTCAATGTATTCACATCAATTAAATTTGATGACAAATACCTATTATGAAAAGTATTATAAACGCCATTTGTCAGATCCTGAAAATATAATGATGTATCGTATTCGGTATGATAAAAATAAGAATCAATCCTATTTAAGAGAGGTAGATTAGAGTCTTTATCTGGTTTCGATCATTCAGTTTACTGCTTGCCACTTTAGCTTTCTAACCCCATTCGGTTATGTTAAATTATTATATTGATTTCATCAATGACAATGAACTTCCATCCCATTGAGGAAATAGCTGTTTATTATCATTGATATGTAAATGCCCATTGGCAACCGCACTAAATACCGAACGGAAATCGGTACTTACCGGAAGATCCCTTCCATCTTCCAGATCTTCTTTATTTAGTGTCTTGATATTATTATACACTTTACCACCTTTCACATCATTCCCCAACACAAATAAACAACTCGCTCTTCCATGATCAGTACCACCGGTTCCATTCTGGTGAGCCGTTCTTCCAAATTCAGTCATCGTCATTATGGTTACATCATCCTGATAAGCTTCCAGATCTTTCCAGAAAACCGCAATACTATCACTAAAATCTTTCAGGTTACGGGCCAATGCACCATTGGCAGCTCCCTGGTTAAAATGGGTATCCCATCCGCCACTTTCCGCAAATGCCACTTCCATACCTACATCCATTTTAATTAAGGTAGCAATCTGTTTTAACGAACCGCCTATCGCCGTATTCGGATAAACTACTCCAGGAGCCGGCTGGTATTTTTTGAGATTATTTACATCCAGCATTTTCATAGCATCAAAACTCTCTTTCCCGGTTTTATTTAAAATATCACTGGTTGTCTGATCATATAATTGCTCAAATGATTTTGATGCCAGGTTAGATGCCAATGGATTCCCCCTCATCTGAATCGCAAATTCCTGTAAATTATTAATGGCTAAGGATTCATTATCTCCATACAAGCAACGTGGCAGAGCACTGGTAATACTTACTGCCCTGAATGGGGTAGTAGCTGCATCATGCCCCAATAAACCCACGGCCCGGTTTAACCAACCACTGGAGGTACTTTTACTGAAAGGGGTTCCGCTCTCCATATAATCCTGGGCATCGAAATGACTGCGGGTATTATTGGGACTGCCCACACCATGCACAATGGCCATTCTTCCCTCAGTAAAAAAAGGTGAGAAAGCCTGTAAGGAAGGGTGCAATCCAAAACGCCCATCCAGGTCAATCATCTTGCCTTCGCTTTCAGCAGGACTCATATATAAAGTTGGCCTTAGTATTTTCAATTGTGGATCGGTATACGGACTAACCGCCATCAATCCATCCATTGCCCCGCGTTGAAAAATACAGACCAATACTTTATTCTTTTTGTAAGGTGCAAGGATTTTTCTGCTGTCTGCTGCACGGGCAATAAAGCTGGGAACGCCGCCCAGGCCTGCTGCGAAAAGTGCCATGGCCCCCGATTTCATAAATGCTCTGCGATCTACCATAACAATAATTTTGTTTATTTTTTTCAATCTCCTGCTATAGCAATCCATGGATTGCACAAAGCATGGAAGTCAGGAATTTTATTTTCTTTGAAATTCAGGTGACCCGATTATGATACCTGTTACCTGCGCCAATGTGCTGGTATTACCAGCTACATACAAAGTAGTTACCGGTAAATTCTTTCTGCTAAGTGCAGCTTTTTCATTAGCTTTTCTTTGTCTCCTGGTTAATGGTGCATCCTGTGCTGCAATCATTTCATCGGAGGAACTAACCGGTTGCATATTCATATTATCTGGATTGTTTACCGAAGCAGGAGCTATTTTATTGGCGGCCGTATTCAGTTTCTGACCAATATTGGCATCTTTTACCAAAGCGGTTAATCTGCGGATATTTTCATCCAGATTTCTTTCAGGCAATAATATTTTACTATAGATAACCAAAGCAGCATCTGCACTCTCCGGTTCATGGTTATCATTCAATGCTGCTAGATTAATTTTTACGCCAGGGATTTTCTCCGTTGCAAAAGCCAGACCAAAATTCATCCTGTTGAGCAAAGAACCCGTATTGATCCAATAACTGGCTCTGTCCGGGAAACCCGTAGGCGCCTGATAGTAATAAAACCGCTGGCCCATTCGCGTAACCCAATTATAAATCTGAAAAGGTTGTTGTACATCTGCATTAGTTGCCCGTATAGCACTGATGGCAAATTCAAAAGGCGATTTTATTTTTTCACGCAAAGCTTTTTCATCCCAGAACTGGCGCTGATTTACCATAGTAATTAATACTGCTCTGATATTTCCTTTCGTTTTTAAATAAGTGTCTGTCATCTTACTCACCAGTTCAACTGAAGGTGTATCACACACAAATCTTGCTGCCAGTTTTGTACAAATAAATTTTGCTGTAGAAGGATGGTTGGCCAGCATTTGTAAAACCTGAACCCCTTCGTTATACCCACCATTTACCGGAAACAGTTGTCCTAGTATCAATTTTGCATTCTCATTATGCTTATCGGCACGAAAAAGAAAATCCCCATCCACCACATATCCTTTTTTGGCAAGTAATGCCGGACCTGCGGCTTCTATCAATTTCATTCCAGGCGCATCTTTATATAATGGCATGATTCCCCAACCTGTTAATGCTTTGGCTACAGTAGTAACATCTGTTTGGGTATATCCACCATCAACCCCCATCGTGTGCAGTTCCATTACTTCACGCGCATAGTTCTCATTCAGTCCCTGCGATTTTCTCGCATCCATCGTCTTTTGAATCTGCTGGGCACTGGCACCTGTTGAATCTTTTGCAAGCGCATCCATTTTTTGTTTTTCCAGTCTTGCAATGGCTCCTGCTTCCTGCTTCCTGGCAATATCATTATCATTGCTTACACTCGAAGCATTATCCAGGTATTCCAGCATCGCGGGATGTTTGGCAGTAGCCAGTAGTAGTGTTTCAAAATTACCTAATACATTTTTACGTATTGCATCGCGCTCATAAGGCATTACAAATTGTTGACATTGCCCCTTACTGAGTGATACATTAAAATGATTAAACCAGAAATCTGTTAATACTTCCTCCAACTGGTTCTGTCCATAAGCAGCGCGGATTATTTTTTGATTTACCAATTGTCTCTGAAGATCCTGCTGAGGTTTAAAACCCTGTGCATCCATTATTGCTTTTAATTGTGCACGATATTCAGGTTTATCCAGGTTTTTCGCAGAGTCTTTATTAATAAGATTATTTTTTGCGGCAATCCTGATTACCTGGCCCGCATTAAGATAAGTATTCACAATTGCTTCATTACTCATCCCCAATGCATCATAACTTGAATCGGGCAATCTTCTGGCTACTTCATCATCGGGTAGTTTACTATCAAGTTGCTGTTGTAACCATTTGTCGAGCCCCATATCCACAACTTCTTTCACCTGTCCGGGGGTAGCACCAAATGTAAACCTGCTCAGCAAATGCGCCGCCGCCTGCTCTTGCGTAAGTCCCATTTTTTTAAAGGGCATATTGATCCTGGGGTCAGATGAACTGTGGTTACCTTGTACAAAAGCTGACAAAACTGTTAAAGAAGCGCCAACAGTAAAGGTTTTGTACATCCTGCGAAAATTCATGATCAGCAATTTGAAGTTTGGATTGTTTTATTGGGGGATAGTTTAATGAAGTTAAAAAGTTTCCATCATGTTTCCTCTGCACAAGCTTTACAATCCGTGTTATTTGCCGAGAAAATACAGAGGCGCTTGTTTATAAAAAGATCCCGATAACAAAAAGTAATCGGGATCTGTATATAAAATATTTATCTATTATCAGGCTTCCACTTTTTTAATGGCTACTTTATATAATATCCATCCCATCAGCGCAAAGAAAATAGTACCCATTAAAAAATAACCACTTTGTGATAAGGCACCGGTAATACCTGCCTCCTGGCTAATTTTATTTAATAATTTTTCGCCTGTATCCGATCCAGCAAAAAATGCAATAATAACGCCAGCTACCGCACCACCTGCCACCAGTCCGGTTGCAAACAGATTGCCTTTACCCAACTCCTCTTCTTCTGCATTCACTTGAATATTTTCCTTTTTTTGTTTTCTTTCTACGATTCCACGTATAGCACCACCAATGAAAATAGGTAAGGTCGTGGCCAAAGGCAGATATACGCCAATCGCAAAACTCAATGCTTTGATACCACAAAGCTCCATGGTAATAGCCAGGAATATACCGACTACTACATATTGCCAGTCAAGATTCTGTGATAAGATTCCTTTAATAAGCGTTGCCATTAATGTAGCCTGCGGTGCGGGATATTTTTCAGTTCCTATCGCATGATGTATGCCCTGTTGCAACATTTCTGTTGTGGGTTTATCAAGAAATTTTACCGTAATCCCAATTACTATGGATGAAACGATAGCACCTATAAATAAAGCAATCTGCTGGTTACGCGGGGTAGCACCTACAATATATCCACTTTTCAGATCCTGTGAAGTACCTCCTGCATTAGCAGCTGCAATACAAATCATACCACCCACAACCAATACCAATGGTTCAAATGCCTGTCCAGACCAGCCCACACTTAAAAAAATAAGACTGGTACCCATAACCGTTGCAATGGTCATACCACTAATCGGACTATTGGAAGTGCCAATCAATCCCACAATACGCGATGCCACGGTTACAAATAATGCACCAAAGAAAAGCACCAAAACGCCGATTAATAATTTCTGTAAAATGGTATCACCCGGAACCTGCGGCAGGAATGCGATCAATGCAACTAATGCCAAACTGCCAAAGCCTACCAGTTTCAGACTAAGATCTTTTTCTGTACGCAATACTTTCGGTGCATTCACTTCTTTTTCTGCATTGAGGGATGTCAAACTACCTTTTACAGATTTGATAATAGTAGGTATTGTTTTGAATAAAGTAATGATACCTCCGGCCGCAACTGCTCCTGCACCTACCTGTCTAACAAAAGCATAATACACTGCCGATGCATAATCAGCAAAACTATGGGTAACCGGATCCCAGCCACCTTTACCACCAGGTTTGGTGATATCAGCCAGATAACCCAGTTTCATTAATTGTCTGGCAATAGTATCTGCAGGCACTAGAGAAGATAGTAATGGAATAAATACCAGCCAGCTTAATACACTACCTGCTACCAATACTCCGGCAATACGCGGACCAATGATATATCCCACACCCATATATTCAGGAGTGATTTCACCGCTGATTTTAGCGGATGGAAAAAATTTATTGATTTGTTTGGTAGCATAGAAAGGTGTTTCGGCAATTACATGCAATACTTTCTGCAATATGGCATAGGTAAACGCCACGCCCAAACCCCAGAAAGCGGTTTTGGCAAAATCACCCCCTTTTTCACCTGCTTTTAATACATCTCCACAAGCGGTTCCTTCGGGATAAGGAAGGGTATCGTGTTCATTCACGATCAATGCTTTTCTGAGGGGTATCATTAATAAAGTTCCCAATAAGCCCCCAACAATTGCCAGGATCAGGATTGTGAGGTAATTGAAATATTCTGCACTGGAAGGAGAGGAAAGAAACAAAAAGCCTGGTAAAGTAAATGCCACACCACCCGCAATGCTCTCTCCTGCAGAACCTGTGGTCTGAATAATATTGTTTTCAAGGATCGTGGTTTTGAGAAATCTTCTGCCCAGCGTAATGGCAATTACCGCAATGGGTATGGAGGCTGAAACGGTTAGTCCTGCTTTTAAGGCAAGATACACAGTAGAAGCACCAAAAATGACCCCGAATAAACTACCTACTAATATTGACTTTAGGGTAAGCTCTTTCATATTCGTTTCGGGCGATACAAAAGGTTTGAAGGCTTTTTTGGTTTCGGACATAAAAGAGGGTTTAATCAGAATACTTGTTTTTCCAATATCTTTAAAAACCCAAAATACAACTTATGACCGAAATACAGAACGAGGTTAAGAAAACAGGGATGCCCAAAGCGGTTCCTTATATTATCGGGAACGAAGCGGCCGAGAGATTCAGCTTTTATGGTATACGCTCTATTATGAGTACATTTCTGGTGGCTCAGTTCTTTAACCCCACTATGAATCCCCTTTTACAAAATGTGGCAGAAGCGAAATCCAATGAAATGGTACACATGTTTGTATTTTTCGCCTATTTGATGCCGATGGTTGGGGGTATTCTTGCTGATTGGTTTTTTGGTAAGTATAAGGTTATATTATACGTTTCCATCCTTTATGCGATAGGCAATCTGGTACTCGCCTTATCAACCCATAACCTGACGCTATTCTCAATTGGATTGGTTGTCATTGCTGCTGCCGCAGGGGGAATTAAATCCTGCGTTTCTGCCAATGTAGGAGACCAGTTTGATAAATCTAATGAGCACCTTTTATCTAAAATGTATGGCTGGTTCTACTTTACAATCAATACCGGATCGATTGTTTCCACACTTCTTATTCCTATCGTATATAATAAATATGGGCCTGAATTGGCTTTTGGAATTCCGGGTATATTAATGTGCCTTGCAACTGCAATTTTCTGGATGGGAAGGAAAAAGTATGTACGGGTTCCTCCATCAGGAAGTAAAAGAGAGAATTTTGTTGTGATAAGTTTTTGGGCTATAATACAGTTATTTTCAGTTCTTAAGCAAAGGATATTCAAAAGAAAGAAAGATGATCTCGGCTTCTGGGAAAAATTATCCCTAAAAAGAAATTTTTCGCTCAAATCCATCGATGGTGTACAAGCCGTTTACCGCATTCTGATGATTTTCGCTTTCACTCCTATTTTCTGGGCACTTTGGGATCAAAACCTCGCTGAATGGGTATTGCAGGCTAAAAAACTGGACCTACATTTATTCGGATTCCAGTTATTTGCTGAACAAATTCAAACCTTTAACCCAATTTTTCTGGTAAGTATGATTCCTGTTATGACCTATGGAATATTCCCTTTGTTCGAAAAAATGGGTTTACAAGTAACTCCCTTGCGCAAAATTGGTGCAGGCTTATTTCTAACTGCGATCACTTTTGTCATCATTGCTCTTTTGCAGGAAAGTATTGACAAAGGTGGTCACCCCAGCGTTTGGTGGCAGATTCTGGCTTACCTGATCCTGGCAGTTGCCGAAATACTGGTTTCCGTTACCTGTCTCGAATATGCCTATACCCATTCTCCCAAATCCATGAAAAGTACCATGAGTGCTCTCTATCTTTTGGGTATTTCACTCGGTAATTATTTTGATAGCCTGGTAAATAAAAGTATTGCCAACAATGGATTCTTTGCAAAATATACCGGTGCTAATTATTACTGGCTGTTTATAGGTATTATCACCGTGTTTTTTGTATTGTATCTTTTTATTGCCAAAAGACTTCCGGAAAAAAGTTATGTGGGAGTAGAAGAAACGGTATAAAGTTTAGGGTTTAAGGTTTAATCTTGCATTTTATTGACAAACCCTACCATTCATCTTTAACCCTATTATCAAAGAATGAATATTCTTTTACTTGGATCCGGAGGAAGAGAGCATGCACTTGCATGGAAGATCGTAAAAAGTCATCATTGCGACGAACTCTTTATAGCACCCGGTAATGCAGGCACTTCAGCATATGGAACCAATTTGGCCATCGCCCCTACTGATTTTACTGCTTTAAAAACAGTTTGTCTGGATAAGAAAATTAGTATGGTAGTGGTTGGACCAGAAGAACCCTTAGTAAAAGGGATCTATGATTTTTTTCAACAGGATACACAACTAAAACATATTAATGTAGTGGGGCCATCTGCCAACGGTGCGCAATTGGAAGGCAGTAAAGCCTTTAGCAAAAAATTCATGCATCGGCATGGAATACCTACTGCTGCATATGCTGAGTTTACTGTTTCGGAATATGAAGAGGGAAAGAAATATATTCAACAGCATAGTTTACCCATCGTATTAAAAGCAGATGGATTGGCCGCAGGCAAAGGCGTAGTAATTGCTTTATCACATACCGAAGCATTACAGGTATTTGAGGAAATGATCATCCATAAACAGTTTGGTGAGGCAGGTAATAAAGTAGTAATAGAAGAATTTCTGAAAGGAATAGAAGTGAGTGTATTTGCATTAACAGATGGAGAAGTATACCAGGTGATTGGTCATGCAAAAGATTATAAACGAATTGGTGAAGGAGAAACCGGTTTAAATACAGGTGGTATGGGTTGTGTGAGTCCTGTGCCATTTATGGATACCGTATTCATGCAAAAAGTAGAAGAAAGAATTATTCGTCCTACAATAAACGGACTTGCTCAGGAAAATATCAATTACCACGGATTTGTCTTCTTTGGATTAATGAATGTACATGGTGAGCCCTGGGTAATTGAATACAATTGCCGGATGGGCGATCCGGAAACAGAAGTGGTGATGCCCATGTTACAAACAGATATCGTTGCATTATTTGCTGCAATGGATAATGGAACATTGATAGATGCAAATATTTCATTTA
>CAIWKU010000483.1 GCA_903913355.1 uncultured Bacteroidota bacterium
AATTAAAGAATTTTTTAAAGAAATACTTATTATGCTAGTATAATGGCACAACCAGTTAAGTTAAGCTGGCGCTTAACTAATTGTATTTTCTGTTAGTACTTCTCTATCCATTTAAAATATTCAGTATAAATAGCCGTTTTATTCTTTTTGATATAATCATGATATGCCTGGGCAACCAAAGAAAATTTCTTTTGTTTTAGCCAGATTAGCATCCAGGTTGACTGTATTGGGAACCCTTTTACAGGAATGATCTGTAACTCTTTTTCTTTGAGTTGGCTTTTCATACTTAATGACGAAAGAACAGAATATCCAAGACCCGCCATTACTGCCTGCTTTACTGCTTCACTGGAAGTAAGCTCCAGTTTTACTTTTGGAACAATATTCGCATTGGAAAAATATTGTTGCATTTTATACCTGGTTCCCGAACCTTCTTCCCGGAAAATAAGCGGGATATTTCCAAACAATGATTTTGTATATGGGGCTTTTAATGGAAAATTTTTATCAGGAGCCCCTGCCAGGAATAATTTATTAGGCATTAAACTTTCATAGGCAACTGGTAAGTTCTCTGGCAAAACAGATACCAGCGAAAAATCAACTTCATTATTCTCTAAACTTTCGATCACTTTGGTTCGATTGGTTACATCCATCCGGATGTCTATATCAGGATTTTCCTGGATAAAATGTTTTAGATAATAAGGCATCACATATTTTCCGGTAGACACAACGGATATTTTTAACCTGCCCGATAAAACACCCCTGAAACTCTGCGTTTTGTAAGTAATTTCTGAAACATCTTCCAGTATTTTACGGGCAATCGTATACAACTCCTTTCCAAAATCAGTTACATATAGTTTCCTGCCTATGACTTCCGTTAGCGGCGTGTCAAATTGATCCTGCAGGTTTTTTAATTGAATAGAAACCGCCGGTTGCGTCATATTCAATTCTTCTGAGGCCTTTGTTATACTCTCTTTTTCCGCTACAACGGTAAATATTTTTAACTGGTGTAAAGTAAAATTCATAAAAAATATTTATGCAATACATAATAAAGATAAATAAAAATATATCATTTATTCCTATCATTTTTGCCTCGTAATAAAAACAACTATGAGAAAAATAACCATTGCAAAAGGCGACGGCATCGGCCCCGAAATTATGGATGCCACTTTACAGATACTAAAAGCCGCAGGTGCCCAGCTTGAAATTGAAGAGATTGAGATAGGCGAAAAAGTGTATTTAAAAGGCAATAATGCGGGTATTGAACCGGCAGCCTGGGAATCTTTAAGAAGAACAAAGGTGTTCCTGAAAGCGCCTATTACTACCCCGCAGGGAGGTGGCTTTAAAAGCCTGAATGTAACTACCCGAAAAGTACTGGGCTTGTTTGCCAACGTAAGGCCTTGCGTATCCTATCACCCTTTTGTGCAAACGAAACACCCGGTAATGGATGTAGTGATTATTCGGGAAAATGAAGAAGACTTATATGCAGGCATTGAACACAGGCAAACAGATGAAGTATATCAATGTCTGAAACTGATTTCCAGACCGGGCACCGAAAAAATTATACGGTATGCGTTTGAATATGCAAAAGCCTACAATCGAAAAAAAGTAACCTGTTTTAGTAAAGACAATATCATGAAAATGACAGATGGTCTTTTTCATAAAGTATTCGATGAGGTAGGGGCAGAATATCCGGATATTGAAAAAGAGCATTGGATCGTAGATATTGGCGCTGCAAAGTTGGCTGATACCCCGGAAATATTCGATGTAATTGTAATGCCCAATTTATACGGTGATATTTTAAGTGATGTGGCCGCACAGATTGCCGGAAGCGTTGGGCTGGCAGGAAGTGCCAATATCGGAGATGGATTTGCCATGTTTGAAGCCATACATGGATCTGCACCCAGAATTGCCGGAATGAATAAAGCCAATCCATCGGGCCTGTTACTAGGAGCTATACAAATGTTGGTTCATATCGGGCAAACCGAAGTGGCTGAGAAAATTCAGAACGCATGGCTTACCACCTTAGAAGACGGTGTGCATACCTATGATATCTACAAGGAAGGGATATCCAAAGAAAAAAAAGGAACCAGGGAATTTGCAGAAGGGATTATTGAAAGATTAGGCAGGAAACCTGCTTTATTAAAGCCGGTGCAATACTCGAATTCATTGGCCAATTTTAAATTACAATTGACAAAACAAAAACCCTCCAAAAAAGAGCTGAAAGGCATCGATATATTTTTACAGGCAAATGAGGTAACTCCAGATGAATTAGCCGCAAAGATTCAACAAGCAACAGCCAGCCAGGAACTACAATTACAGATGATTACCAACCGGGGCACTAAAGTATGGCCCAACGGGTTTCCAGAAACTTTTTGTACGGATCACTGGCGCTGTAGGTTTAAGAAATCTGACGAAAGTTTTATTGAAAATTACGATAAAGCGATCAGCCTGTCAGGCAAGCTGAATGAAGCCGGATTAGAAATTATCAA
>CAIWKU010000484.1 GCA_903913355.1 uncultured Bacteroidota bacterium
TCTTGAATACTTGGAACCCGGCTATGAGATACCCCTTTCCCACTGATTCATTTTTGTGTAACAACAAATCAAATAAAAATGAATTTACTACTTGCCGGCTTCCTGTTAACAGCAGCCATATATGGCTACATCAACTTTTTTCATAAAAAACCCCAGCCAGCCATAGCAGGGCCTTCCACTGTTTTATTCGACAGCCTCATTCCAGGGGTGGGTGATGATGAAGAACTCGAAATGTCATTTGAACAACAGAAAGACAACTTCACACCGGAGTTGGTAGAAGATGCAGAAACAGCATTGCTCTTTGAAGCTCAAAAGCTTCTCTCTGAAATCGATACCATCGTCAAGACGAATCACGATGTCTATGCCAAACTACATCTCTTATTGCCCAACTACGGACTTTTCCTGCATACCGAATATTATGAAATGTTGAATAAGTGTATAGCAACTATCCTCAAAGAGGATTGCAATCTCGATCTGACTGAAACAGAATTGTCAGCCTTATGGAATGGGTAATCTTAATTATGTAAATCTTGTAAAATATGGTTATGAAACATAAAAAAAAATGGCTGTCGCCTTCGCCCTGATTGTCATGAATACGGTAAAAGCACAGCAAGGTGATGGGAATGCCGGGATTCAGCAGGCCAATCAAATGATCAAGAGTTATTTCGCTGCCGGTACTACACTTTTGTATTCGATTGGTGCAATTGTGGGATTGGTAGGGGCCGTAAAAGTGTATAGCAAGTGGAACAGCGGGGATCAGGATACGTCCCGTGTGGCTGCTTCATGGTTTGGCAGTTGCATATTCCTGGTGGTAGTAGCAACCGTCTTACGTTCATTCTTTGGCGTATAGTATGGCTACCGTTTACAAAATAAACAAAGGTGTAAATAAAAGCCTTGAATTCAGGGGCATCAAAGCACAATACATTGTTTATCTGGCCGCAGGGTTGGGGATCCTATTTATTCTGTTTGTTATCCTATACCTGGCTGGATGCAACAGCTATTTCAGCCTGGGGTTAATAGTGTCAGCCTGTGCAGGGTTAGGAATAACCGTCAGCAGGCTTAGTAAGAAGTTTGGTCAGTATGGGCTGCAAAAAAAAATAGAAAAACAAAAATTACCGCAATGTATAAAATCAAAAACCTGGAAGACATTTTTCCTATATGGAAAATAGAAGGGGATTACATACTTGATAAACAAGGATGTATTACAGTAGGGTATGCCTTGCAGTTGCCGGAAATCTTCACCCTTTCTACACACGATTACGAAACCATGCACGCTACCTGGGTTCGCGCTATTAAAATATTACCGGTAGGCACCATCGTTCATAAACAGGATTGGTTCATACAATCCAGGTTTAGCATAAAGGTGGAAGACGAAAAGACACTTCTCCAAAACATTTATCAAAATCAATATAAGGTATTTCTATTGCTACAGCAGTATTGTTTGTTGTTTCATAATTAAAGCTGTTTTCAGTGATAGGGCTTAAACTTGCTATGCTCGCATCATATAGAAGAATATATTGTCTATTGGCGGCATTAAAATCGGGAAGCCGAGCATGGTTTCCCATTTTCAATAAAGCGATCTTGTTACA
>CAIWKU010000485.1 GCA_903913355.1 uncultured Bacteroidota bacterium
AGCCCATGGTTCGACTCAATTGAAGAAGTGACCAATAGCCATCTTGCACTACATGATTTTGCCTATCATGATCCTATGATAGACCTCCTGCATGTGTTAAAAACACAGGAGATCGCAAATAGTGATATGATGCAATTGGTTGAAACAGTTAACAAACAAAGATCGGAATTAAAATTACTGTCCAAGATTGCCGAGGATAACATCAACCCAGTAATTATCGCCAATGAAAAAGGTGAAATAAACTGGGTGAATAAAAGTTTTACCAAAGTTACCGGATACGGGTTAGAAGAAGTAATCGGTAAGAAACCTGGCTCCTTTTTACAAGGACCGGGGACTGATCAGAAAACGATTTCCTATGTAAGGAGACAAATACAAAGCGGGGAATCTTTTTATGCAGAAATGCTGAATTATAAGAAAGATAAAAAACCTTATTGGGTAAGAATACAGGGGCAAAGCATACGAAATAAACATAACGAACTAACCGGTTTCTTTGCACTCGAAGAAGATATTACGGAACAGAAAGAAACAGATGAAAAAATTGCAGATACGGAACGCAGATTTCGGCTGGCTTTGGAAAAAATCGGAGACTATGTTTGGGAATACGATTTTCGGACCGGTAAAACGATATTTTCAAAATCAGAAAATGAATTTCTGGGGTATACCACATCTGAGCTTACCAATAACCAAAAATTATGGTGGGAAAATGTTTCCAAAGAAGATATCCATTTATTAGAGGAGAATGACCTGAAATACCGAAACCGGGAAATTGATTCTCATAACCTCGAATACAGGGTCATACATAAAAACGGAATCATTAAATGGGTCCTTGACAGGGGAGTAGTGATTGAAAAAGATGAGCTCGGTAATCCTTTGCGTGTAACGGGTACGCATACAGATATTACGCATATCAAACAAACAGAAGAAGAGTTGGAGCAAAGGGTAAGACAGTTTCAATCTTTATCTGAAAATATACCTGGTGTGATTTACGAATTTGAATTCAGAGAAGATGGAACTGATGGGTTTCGGTATATAAGTCCGGCTATTGAAACGATTTTCAATATTAAACCAAACGATTTTATTAACTATATCAGTTATATACACCCGGAAGACAGGGCAAAAATTATTGAGAAAAACGAATATTGTAAAAAAACACTACAGCCTTTCTATGATGAATCGAGATTGATTTATACCGGACAGGGTTTGAAGTGGATTGCAGTACATTCCTCGTTTTCCTATATCGCAAAAAACGGGTCCAAAGTATTTACAGGGTTTCTGATGGATATAACGGAAAGAAAAAATGCAGAAGAAGCTCTAAGGACCAACGAAGAAAAATACCGAAGTATTATAGCCAACATGAACCTTGGTCTGTTAGAGTTGGATATCAATGAAGATATCACTTTTGCCAACCAGAGTTTCTGTGATATGAGCGGCTATCAGTTAGAAGAATTGATTGGGGAGAAGATAACTGATCTTTTGAAAATTAACAAGAATGCATCAAGTGAGTCTGGGAAAAAGAGTATACATAAAAATGAAGATGTATATGAAGCGGCTGTGCTCAATAAAAATGGGGAAGAAAAATGGTGGTTATTCAGTCGTGCCCAGCGATATGATGATAAGGGTACAAGGGTGGGCTATATAGGAATACACCTGGATATTACGGAGCAGAAGAAATTGGAACTGGATTTGATTAAAGCAAGGGTACATGCCGAAAAGCTGGCACAAACCAAAGAAACTTTCCTGGCTAATATGAGTCATGAAATTCGAACTCCAATGAATGCCATCATTGGGATGAGTAACCAGTTAGGAAAAACAGAGTTGCAACCGAAGCAAAAATTTTACCTGAACACCATTCATTCTTCTGCGGATAGCCTGATGGTGATTTTGAATGATATCCTGGATCTATCTAAAATTGAAGCAGGGAAGCTAACCCTCGAAAATATCCCCTTCGAGCTGAAGGATACGATCAAGGGGGCTTTTCAGGTTTTATTGCATAAGGCCGAGGAAAAGGGTCTAATGCTTACAAATACGTTTTATGATGAACGCATTTCTCCCGTACTATTGGGAGATCCTTTTCGCCTGAACCAGGTATTATTAAATTTGGTAAGCAATGGGATAAAATTTACAGAGAAGGGCAGTATTGATTTAGTGGTTATGTTACTCAAAGAAGACGGGGATACCCAAATTCTTGGGATAGATGTAATTGATACCGGCATCGGGATGGAACCTTCTTTTGTGAATCAATTGTTTGATAAATTCAGTCAGGAGAATGAATCTATCACAAGAAAGTATGGCGGTACCGGCCTGGGTATGAGTATTAGTAAGGAAATTGTTGAATTGATGGGCGGAAAGATTGCTGTATTCAGTAGAAAAGAAATTGGAACCAGGGTATCTATCAGCATCGGATTTAAAAAAGCCGAGATTGGCGAATTACTCATTACGGAACAATCCAAAGTAGAAGCCAATTCACTCGCTGGCAAAAAAATACTGATTGTTGATGATAACAAACTCAATCGCCTCGTAGCTGCTACGATTCTTCAAAATTATGGGGCTGAAATCAGAGAAGAAGATAATGGGAAATTGGCTATTGAAGCAGTTGAACGGGAGATGCCGGATATTATATTAATGGATATACAAATGCCTGTAATGGATGGGTATGAAGCCACTGAAATTCTTCGTAAAATGGGGATACAGGTCCCTATTATAGCCCTTACCGCCAATGCCGTAAAAGGAGAAAAGGAAAAATGTATCTTTTCGGGAATGAACGATTATATCTCCAAGCCATTCAAGGAGGATGAATTTATGAAAATTATTTTTGAAGGACTTGCCCTGAAAAGCGGGTTTTCAGAAAAAACAGGCTCAGTAACAGTACGAAAAAAAGAAGGGTTATTTGACATTTCAGGATTATATTCAATCAGTGGCGGCGATAAAACTTTTATCAAAAAAATGCTGATGATATTTTGTGAAATGACCCCTTCGATGGTTTCAGAAATGATAGAGGCTTATGAGCTAAACAATTTGGCATCAATGTCAGCCATAGCCCATAAAATCATACCCAGTATTGACAGTCTCCGGATTAAGCAATTACAGCCAGTGGTCAGGTCAATTGAAATGTATGGCAAGGAAGGGGGTAAGCATCCAGATCTTCCGGGCCTTTTGA
>CAIWKU010000486.1 GCA_903913355.1 uncultured Bacteroidota bacterium
ACACCCAGGCTAACCGTATATCCGGCACTTCTGCCCATTTGCGGTTCGGTGGTTTTAGCAAAAGCCAGTTTGCCCTTGGTATCTGTTGTTTCAATCAGCCGGTAAAGCCAATTCAGGATATCCTTTTCGCCTACGAAATTGATTTTTTGCCAATCGTCTGTGGCTTTATGGTAATCGCTGTGGCTTCCGGTAAACAGGAAGAGAACGGGCATATCCTTGCGGTAAAAACTGGCATGATCACTTGGGCCGCTGCCGGTGCTGTCTAATTTGAGTACCAGGTCTGTTTTCGTGGCCGTCAATACATCGTTCCATACAGGGGAAGTACCAAAACCGCCGATCGTTAATTTATGTGAAGTATCATAACGTCCCACCATATCCATATTGATCATATAGTTAGGTGTGATATCAATGGTGGGATGTTCGAGCCAGTATTTACTGCCAAACAATCCCAGTTCTTCACCTGAAAAATTCAGGATCAGGTAATTATTATTTATCGGGGCTGATTTTTTCAGCATCCTGGCCAGCTCAATTAGTGCGGCTGTTCCACTGGCATTATCATCGGCACCATTATGAATAACATGTCCGGTATCTAATGCGGTTTTATCTTCCCCATACCCCAGATGATCATAATGCGCACCCAGTATCACTGTATTGGCGGCATGATTATTAATGAATCCCGCAATATTCCTGCATTTGCGGGTTTTATCAGAAAAATGAATATTGGCTTCTATTTCAAGTGTAGCTGAATTATCTGAAAAATATTTTTTGTAGCCTTCTTTGGTAAGGTAGATAACAGGAATGCTTACCGCTTCCGATTTGTCATTTTTATTAAACTGAATATTATCCGTGACACCTGAAGTATTGTACACAAATAATGCAGTAGCTCCCTTGGCAGAAATGGATTTGACTATTTTCTTAATGGCTTCCTCCACATCAAAATGCGGGTTGTCTTTATTTTCTTCTAAGAGGTCTTTCAAATCCCTGAACCAGGGCTGCTGGGTTTCGCTTAAGGATACTGCAGGGGCGCCTTTTACTGATTTGGCAGCACTGAATGCGAGTGGTAAATACTCTTTATTCACAGCCAGCGGTTTACCATCCACTTTTAAAATAGTGTTTTCATCTATCTGCCGACCTTCATTTATTTCAAATTCCTGCACATAGCCATCAGTTCCCTTGGGTTCCAAACCCATTTGTGTATACTGGTCAACAATATATTGCATAGCCAGTAATTCGCCTCGGGTGCCTGTTCTTCTTCCTTCCAGTTTATCATCAGCCAGATATTGCACATGCGCAGTAAGACGGGCAACCAGTTCTGTATTGGCTTTCTCTTCCGCCAGTTTTTTCTTCTTTTTACTTTGAGAAAAAACAAGCGATGGAACTAATAATAATACCAGCAGGTATTTTTTCATACAGGAATGTTTGGTAAAGCAAAAGTAAGGCCCAGCCGGCCAATTGTACAAGTATTATTAAAAATAGTGAGGTCGCAATTCGAGGTTTTTGTACAAGCAAAAGTTAATCCATCTTACTAATTAAAGTGTTTCTATCAAGTTCCTGACCGTATCTATTTCTAAATTTTTGAATTAGGGGTAAGGTTTGTATTTTTAAATGCAGTAGGTTACAGTAAAACAATATCTGGAATACGTAATATATCATTTATCTAAAAAAGATATCAAGTAAGCTGTCACAAAAAAGTTTCCTGATTCGGCAGATTTCTTGATCTATTAAAATGAGCCAGCAAAATCATACACTCTTTCACCAGCGCGTATCAGCGGCCGGGCTGCTAATTGCGATGGGCATTGTGTTTGGAGATATTGGCACTTCACCTTTATATACGTATACGTCTATTTTTCATGAAGGTGAAATCATTAATGCCACCAAAGCATTGGGTGTATTAAGTGCCGTATTCTGGACCTTGGTATTATTGACTTCCGTAAAATATATTTTTATTGTACTAAAGGCAGATAATAATGGAGAAGGTGGCATATTTTCCTTATTTGCACTAGTGCGCAGGTATTTTGGTAAATGGCTTGTAATCCCTGCCATCATTGGCGCTGCCTTTTTAATGGCAGATGGCGTTATCACACCACCCATTTCCGTTGCATCTGCCATTGAGGGATTAGAAATGTTTTCACCCCAACTAAACACCGTTCCCTGGGTAATTGGCATATTGGTTTTACTATTTCTTTTTCAACAAATTGGTGCCGGCAAAATAGGTAAAGTATTTGGCCCGGTAATGCTGGTCTGGTTTTCCTTTATTGGCTTTATTGGTATATTGGGCATTGATGGGCATTGGGCCATTTTAAAAGCGCTGAACCCTTCGTATGCGTTTTATTTAATCAAAGATTATCCAGGTGGCTTCTGGCTATTGGGTGGCATCTTTTTATGCAGCACCGGAGCCGAAGCATTGTATAGCGATATGGGGCATGTGGGCCGTAATAATATTCGCTGGAGCTGGATGTATATTAAAATTTGTTTAGTGCTGAGTTACGCCGGACAAACCGCCTGGATGGTTGCTCATGAAGGTAAGCCTATGAGCAATATCAGTCCTTTTTACAGTACCATTCCTGCTAGCATTTATCTCTTTTCTGTTGCCATAGCTACTTTGGCAACCATTATTGCAAGCCAGGCCTTAATCAGCGGTTGCTTTACACTGGTAAATGAAGGGATCCGGTTGAATATCTGGCCAAGACACAAAGTATTTTTTCCTTCCCAGGTGAAAGGGCAGATTTATATTCCATTCGTCAATTGGTTTTTAATGATTGCCTGTGTGGCAATGGTGTTATACTTTAAAAAGTCAACCAATATGGAAGCAGCATTTGGACTGAGTGTTACACTCACTATGCTGGTTACCAGTTTCCTGGTGGTTATGTACCTGCTCACCAAAAGGGTGTCATTGGTATGGGTAGTACTATTTGGTCTGGTATTTTTTTCGATAGAAGGGATGTTTCTGATTGCGAACCTCAAAAAATTAATGCACGGAGGGTGGATTACCTTATTGATTGGCTCGGTGCTATCTGTTATCATGTATATATGGTACAAAGGTAAACAGGAGCAAAGCAGACTAATGACGTATACGCCCTTGTTGCAACAGGTTCCCATATTGCAACAGTTAAGTAATGATTCAGCTATTTCAAAATATGCCACTCATCTGGTTTTCCTCAGCAGCTCTCATAATGAAAAGTATATTGAGCAAAAATCAATCAGTTCTATTCTTACTGCACCCATTAAAAAAGCGGAAGTGTATTGGTTTGTTCATATCAATGTTACGGATGAACCGTTTACACAGGAGTATAAAGTAACTATTCTTTCTCCCAATGATGTGTATCACCTCACTTTTAACCTTGGCTTTAGAATTGAACCCAAATTGGATTTGTTTTTCAGGTATGTTTTGCATGAATTAATCGATAGTAAAGAACTAGTACTGGCGGATTCGGCAGATATGAAATATTGTCTCAATAAAACAGGTGATTATAAATTCTTGATCGGCGATTCCTTTCTTTCCTATGAAAATAGTCTGCCTAAATGGAAAGGCTTGTTACTTATCTTTTACTATAAACTAAAAAAGATTGCAGTAAGAGAAGAAGAAAATTTTGGTTTGGAGGAAAACAATGTTTGGATAGAAAAATATCCCTTGGTTGTGTCGCCGGCTAAAAATGTATTTTTAAAGCGATTGGTTGAGTAATCATATTCACGCAATCATTTTTTCTTTTCTCTTCAAAGTCTACCATAGTCAACTTTGCGGTTTAAAAGTAACTTTTTGCTGTAAAAAAAATCATTGAACAGTAAAAGAATTTGGAAATCACAATTCTTTTACTGTTTTTGCTACATATATTGATATATCATCCTACCTGCAGAGCCCTCTATCGGAGACTATGCCGAGAAGAAAAATTTCACCCATATGAAAAACTATTTAGCACCCATACTCTTGTTACTCGTGATAACTACTTCTTTTGGGCAAACAGAGAAAATAATAAATAAATCTGTTTCAGAAAGATTTGAAGCGAATTATAATGCAGACAATTTTGAGGCAATATTCTCAAGTTTCTCTCCAGAAATGCAAAAAGCATTACCGCTTGATAGAACAAAAGAGTTTTTAACAGGGCTAAAAAAACAGGCCGGAAAAATTACAAAAAGACAATTTGTTACATATGAACAAACCTATGCCAGTTATAAAACAAATTTTGAACGGGCTTTATTTGCAGTCAATATTTCGGTGGATAATAATGCTAAAATAAACGGTCTTTTTGTAAAACCTTTCAAAGAAAATAATCTGCCTAAATTAGATCGGAATAGCACAAAACTGATATTGCCATTTAATAATGAGTGGACAGTTATTTGGGGTGGTGATACAAAAGAATTAAACTATCATGTTGAGAGCGAGGCACAAAAAAATGCATTTGATATTCTAATACTCAACGAAAAAGGACATTCCTTTAAAACGGATGGAAAGACAAATGAGGACTATTATGCTTTTGGTAAGGACTTAATTGCGCCATGTGATGGAGAAGTGGTTTTGGTAGTTGATGGGGTTAAGGACAATATACCCGGAATTTTAAACCCAATTTATGTTCCAGGCAACTCGGTTATTATAAAAACAAAAAACAATGAATTTTTAGTTTTTGCTCACTTCAAACAACATTCTATTCTGGTTAAACAAGGGCAAATGATAAAGCAAGGGCAATTGCTTGGCTTATGCGGAAATTCAGGCAATTCTTCAGAACCACATTTGCATTTTCACATCCAAAACATAGAGGATATGAATTCAGCAACCGGTGTAAAATGTTATTTTGACAAAATTCATGTAAACGGTCAGTTAAAAACAGATTACTCGCCTATACAAAAGGAAAAAATCAGCAATTAGTAAATTTTTATTTGTTTCTCCGTATACCCGCCCTAATGTTTACTGCGCTGAATAAAGAATACATCCTACCTGGGTATTATTTGCTTTGAAGTATACAAACAGTTAAGCCACAACATACCTACAGTTTACCCACTGTAATGTGGGTATACTGTGGGTGAACTGTGGGTAAACTGTGGGTGAACCCCGAATGAAGTACGGCAGAATCACGAATAAGATTGGAAAAATGCCAATTTGGTTGGGTGGAAAATCCGGATGCCCTATGGAGTAAAATCAGGTTAAGGCTTAGCACAAAAAGATTTGATAATTAGGTGGTTTCCTGGTCAATCAAAACTGGAAATGCCAGCTCGGAGAGATCGAGTTTTCTATTACGGCCTCTTTTTTAACGGCAGAAACGCTTGTTCGGTCGTGTATATCATTGCCACTCAGCCCTAATTATTTACCACTCACCACAATCAAAAAATGACAAAATTTAGTAAATCATTCATAATCAATGATTTATAGTAAGCCAGTTATCATCCGCTGCCTATTACTTAAAAAAACATGGTACTGTGTGTTGCATAGTACCAAATAAATCCCCATCTTTGTGTTGTCAAAGGATGAAAGAGGCAAAACCGATAGATCCTTTCAAAACGAAAATCATTATAAACACATTTAATAGAAACACCATGAAAACGCAAAACACCACTTTCTTTCAAACACTGGGTCAAAACCAACTCGAAAATTTAGTGAAAGAAGTAAAAGAAACCGTAGCAACCGATCTTACCCAGATTAACCGGAAAACTGCTTTTGGAACAGCAGATCTCTGGAACCTGGAACGCAACAGAAGAAACAGGGTTATCAGAAGACATTTAGCATAATACTAAGCTCTTCACAGATAGTCAGAAATAATTCAATCACCGGGTCCTGCACCCAAAATGTCAGGATCCGCAAAAACGCCGGTTATGGATATTCAGAACACACAAAGTCAGATGCGAAAGGGCGTATTGGAGTTTTGCATTCTTTCCATCATTCGCCAGGGAGAAGTATATCCCAGTGATCTTGTAGAGAGAATGAAATCTGCCAACCTGCATATTCTGGAAGGCACACTCTACCCGTTGCTTACCCGATTAAAAAACGCAGGCCTGCTAACCTACCGATGGGTAGAAAGTAATAGCGGACCACCACGCAAATACTTTGTAATGACAGATAAGGGTTTGGAGTTTTATAGTGAACTGGAAAGAACCTGGCAGGAACTGGCCGATGCAGTTCATGCACTCACAAGACCCGCATCAGATAATACATCCGATGAAAATCCAACCCAACCTTAACCAACCTAAACCGAACATACCATGAAAAAGGTAATTAATATAAACTTTCAAGGCAGGGTAATACCTATCGAAGAATCTGCTTACGATATACTGAAGCAGTATGTAGAAAGCCTGCGTAGATTCTTTGCCAACGAGGAAGGTCGCGACGAAATCATCAATGATATCGAAGGCCGTATCGCTGAATTATTTGGTGAGAGCCTCAAAAAAGGAAGTACCTGTATTACAGATGATGATGTAAACCATATCATCGCCAGTATGGGTCGCCCCGAAGACTTTGAAGATGAGGAAGGCAAAGTGCAGTCACAATTAGGGGGCGAAGAAAAGCAAAGCAGAACCAGTTACCAGTATGAACCTGCCAATGATGCTCCCCGCGGAAGATTGTATCGTGATGATAACGATAAAATATTAGGCGGTGTTTGCGGCGGTCTGGCCAGCTACCTGCGTATCGACCCAACGATTG
Organism: uncultured Bacteroidota bacterium; assembly: GCA_903913355.1. Lineage (GTDB taxonomy): Bacteria > Bacteroidota > Bacteroidia > Chitinophagales > Chitinophagaceae > Sediminibacterium. Next base: position 6,629 of record CAIWKU010000486.1, read on the forward strand.
TACGTCTGGTTTTTGCCCTGATCAGCTTTGCGGCAGGAGGTGGTATATTATTATACATTCTTTTATGGATAATTCTGCCTTCAAAACCACTGTCCAATACTTCTACCACCAAACGCTTATATCGTAACCCCGATGAGAAAGTAGTTGCCGGAGTAGCCAGTGGTATCGCATCTTATTTTGATATCGCTATCTGGGTACCCCGTCTGATTTTCGCCTTACCATTGGTTACCGGTATCTTAACCTCCATCGTAAGAAAAACTTTCTGGTTCGATGATGACTTTTTCCCTGGATTCGTATTCGGCTCCTTTGGAGGCACTTTATTTGTAGTGTATGTGGTGTTATGGGCAGTAATACCTGAAGCAAAAAGCGCTTCGGAAAAACTGGAGATGCGTGGAGAAAAAGTTGATCTGAACACGATTAAAAATACCATTCAGGAAGATCTGGAAGGATTTAAATCACGTGCAGAAAAATGGGGTGGCGAATTCAAAGATAAAGCACAACAGTTTGGTCATGAATTTGGACAAACCGTAAATCAGAAAACACAGCAATTTGGTAAAGAAGCCGGCTATGTTGCCCACAGTGGTGGAAACAGGTTACTCAGGGCCATTGGTATCATGTTCAAGGCATTCTTCCTTTTTATTGCAGGCGTAATTGCTTTTGCTTTATTGGTTGCCTTACTCGCACTGATGGCAGCAGGTATTGGTGTATTCCCGCTGAAAAACTTTTTCCTGGAAGGGTTCTGGCAAAATTTCCTTGCCTGGTCAACACTACTATTATTTCTGGGTGTCCCCGTCATTGCATTCATTACCTGGGTTATCCGCCGTATCATGGGCGTTAGATCAGGAAACAAGTATATCGGGTTTACGTTCGCAGGACTTTGGGTAATGGGTTTGATCTCTGCCGGTATCCTGGCAGCTTCCATCGCACAGAATTTTGATGCAAGGGCAAGAGATAAACAAGACTATTCTATTGTTCAACCCTCTCATGGTAAACTCATTGTAAAAGTGCCTGAAAGCAAGGTAAAAGTATATGGACGTTTCTTTAAGATGGATGGGATATTGAGTATGACGGATGACAGTCTTTTTCTAAATAATGTTCGTCTGCATCTCGTAAAAAGCACTGATTCCACATTTCACGTAAATGCCTATAAATATAGCCATGGAAGCGATGAGTCAAACGCAGTAAATAATGTGAAAGAAATTAATTACGGAATTAACCAGGATGATAGTGTATTGTTACTTGATCGCGGATTTTCTTTACAACGCGGCACCAAATTCCGTAACCAGAGCGTAACCGTTACTATCCAGGTACCCGTTGGCAAAAGGATCGTGATTACAGGAAGTGTGAACCGCAGACTGAATTATTTTCATATCAATTCACGTAACGGAGATTGGGATTTTGATGATGACTGGAATAATAATTGGGAAAACTGGAGTTCGGATGTAGAATATGTCATGACAGCCGGTGGATTGGAAAGAGTTAAAAAAGAACAGGTAAGTGAAGATGAAAACAATGACGGAAATAACTCAGAGAAAGATGCCATTGAGAAATACAAGAAAAGCAAAGAAGACCTGAAAAAAGAATATGATAAAAAGCAAAAGGAAGCGGAAGATTTGAAAAAAGAACTGGAAAAACCGGTAGATACTACACGCTACCATTACCAGAAATCAGTTTCCTACATAGAAAATACAGACCCGGCTAAATTTCAGGGCAATGGAAGGAAAAATAATAATGAGGAACTCGATCTTTCTTCAGAAGGCCCTGCCGCACTCATGATTATGCAAATGATATGATAAACTCGGTTGAAGTTGGGAGAAAAAAGAACCCTGTCTTGATCACAGGAGGGGGTTCTTCCCTTTAGCATCATTTTGTAAAACTAAATAGCTTTTTATGAGAAAAATATTTTTGGTCCTGTTGATCTGTGTTATTTGTATGACCGCTTTTGTAGCTCATATTACACACAAAATTTTCTGGAACCATAATGTGGCTATAAAAGTGAATGAGACAGAAAACAGTTATCGTATTTATGCGGCTTATGATAAAAACCGAACAGAAGATATCCAGAACTATATAGATGCAAAATTGAAATCCAATCATATTTTCCGAAACGCAAAAATTGATGCGGATATTATTCTGGATGATCATACGGATATTTATGTAAAATGCTCACCCGGCAGACTATTGATCAAACTGGATAAAAATAAAAATGATCTGGAAGCGTATGCCCGTATCAAATCTCTCGGAGAAGGAATCAAACAAAAGCTGGCGCAGAACGAATAAATAATCTTGTCTTGTGCTACCAGACTATTTAAGATCTGGCTAATTACAAAAAAATGAAAATTATCAATAGAGGGTAACAGGTACTTAATTACATTCTTCCCCTGCGTTCCCTGCGGTTCTTTGCCTGCCCGACTATGCCGTTCAGGCGGGCGTTCCCTGCGGTGCTGTTTTCCGGATAGTTGTAAAAGAAACCCTGCAGAATAATCTATGTGGCCCGTTGGTAAATTCAATTGTATAGTAAAGCATTGCCTGGCATTGCTTTTTTTATTTTTATCCCCCCTTTGCTTCTCTTATTTTTGCACCGCATAAATAGAAAAAGAATGAAAAACACCCCGTTTACCAACAAACACATCGCATTAGGTGCAAAAATGGCCGAATTCGCCGGGTATAATATGCCCATCAGTTATAGTGGTATCAATGATGAACATGCTGCCGTTCGCAAAAATGCCGGTGTTTTTGATGTAAGCCATATGGGTGAATTCATATTAAAAGGCGAGAATGCGCTTGACCTCATTCAACGGGTAACATCGAATGACGCTTCTAAGATTACCAATGGTCAGGCACAGTACAGTTGCTTTCCAAATAATGAAGGGGGCATTGTAGATGACCTGATTGTGTATTGTCTCGAATTTGATAAGTCATATATGTTGGTGGTAAATGCATCTAATATTGAAAAAGATTGGAATTGGGTAAGCCAACATAATACAAAGGGGGTGGAGATGCATAATATCAGCGATACAACCTGTTTACTGGCTATCCAGGGCCC
>CAIWKU010000487.1 GCA_903913355.1 uncultured Bacteroidota bacterium
ATGGTTTTGGCCAATGCTACCCTTGCTTTTTCTCCTCCGCTTAATACTTTGATTTTCTTATCTACATCTTCACCGCTAAACAGGAATGCACCTAACAAACTTCTTAGTTCTACATCTGTTTTTTTACTGCCGCATTGTTGTAACTCTTCGAGGATATTATTATTGAGGGATAAGGCTTCTAACTGGTGCTGTGCATAAAAGCTCTCTTCCACATTATGTCCCCAAACCCTTTCACCGCTAAAATTTTCAGTACCGGCAATCATGCGTAATACCGTTGATTTACCTTTACCATTGGCGCCAATCAGGGCAATTTTGTCGCCTCTTTCTATTTCTGCAACGGCATCTTCTACAATTTTGAGTTTGCCAAAATGTTTGCTGACTTCTTTTAATTCAACCAATACTTTACCGGGCACTTTTTCCAATTGAAAATTGATCCGCAGATCCGGTCTTTCTAATTTAACATCCTCAATCTTATCAATTTTATCCAGTCTTTTCTGTACGCTTTGTGCCTGGGCAGCTTTACTCGCTTTGGCTTTGAATCTTTCAATGAATCTTTCCTGCTGACGAATATAATCCTGCTGATTTTCGAAAGCTTTCTGCTGCATATCAATCCGAATCATTTTCTCCTGCTCATAAAAAGCATAATCACCGGTATAAATATGTAATTGTTGTTGGTATAACTCAACAATCTTATTTACCATCCGGTTCAGGAAAAATTTATCATGACTCACAATCACCACACTACCCTTATAATGCAACAGGTATTTTTCCAGCCATTCGATAGAAGGCAAATCAAGGTGGTTGGTAGGCTCATCCATCAACAATACATCGGGTTGTTGCAGAATCATTTTAGCCAGCAAAACCCGCATACGCCAGCCTCCGCTAAATTCTTTATAGGGACGAACCAGGTCTTCAATGCTAAAACCCAGTCCATGCAATACTTCTTCTGCTTTGTGGTGAATATTATAGCCGTCAAGCACATCCATTTCATGCAGACTATCCGTGTATTGAATCAATAAAGCTTCATTCTCGGGATCTTTTTCCAGAGCAATACCCAGTTCTTCGATTTCTTTCTCCACCTGCATAACCCTTTCAAAAGCACTCAGGGCTACCTGGGTAATGGTATCGTTGGTGTCGAAACTGAGCAAATCCTGGTGCAGGTAGCCAATCGTGGTTTCCTTACTTTTTTCAACAGCACCTTTGGAAGGAGTGTATTCTCCCACCAGCACTTTCAATAAAGTGGATTTCCCGGTGCCGTTATAACCGATCAAACCTATCCTGTCGCCGGGTTGAATATGCCATGTGGCGTCTTCAACAATCACACGGGCACCAAACTCAAACGTAACATTTTGAAATCCTATCAGCATCTCTTAACAAGTATTTAAGGGCGCAAAGGTAAATGCAAACAGCTCCCAATTCAATTTGCAGTAATTTTGGGTAGAACTTTTTTTTATGAAACGATATATTCCCGTTCTTTTTCTGCTTGTACTGGCTTCCTGCGGAAATAAGGATCAAAAAGCCCAATCTGATAATAGACCCGATGTAGCATTGACCAAAAGCGCCAATTCAGCAGCATTTAACCAGTCATTTTCTAAAATATTAGCTGATTATTATGCCATGAAAGACCATTTTGTTGCCGAAAGCGACTCCGGATCACTTAACCAATCAGCCAAAACCTTAAAAATATCCATCGATAGTTTGCCGTTGGCAGAATTAAAAGCAGATTCCGTGCTGGTTTCCACCGCCAAATCCTTTACCGAAGGTATTTCCTCTGAATTGATTGGTTTGATCGGAGAACCCACTATAGAAGCTAAACGCAGATCCTTTCAAATGGTCAGCGATCAACTATACGACCTGATCAGAACCGTTCAATACGACCAGGCAGTCATATTTCACCCCTATTGCCCCATGGCCTTCAACGACCAGGGTGCCTATTGGCTCAGCAATTCCCGCGAAATCAAAAATCCCTATGTTCCCAAGAAAATGATTACCTGCGGAGATATAAAAGACTCTATTGATTTGAGAAAGCGGTAAGATCAATTAATATTTAGGAAATACCGAGAGTAATGAATGTACTAGACTATAAAAGTCTTGAATTATTAATTGCTTTTTTTATACTCTATGATCACTTTCGCATTTCTCTCCTCTGTAGAAGCAAGGAAAACTTCTTTGCGGAACCTGCCTCCATTGGCAGTGATGACCATCAGGGCAGTATTGGGAGGGATATCTCCGAGATTTTCGGCTACTACGATGATTTCGTGGTGACTATCGGTTTTACTGCATTTTATGTTGACCCTGATAGGGGAATAACTTAAGCGGCCGTTGCTGACTACCAGTTTATTATTATGATATACAGAAATGGTATCATTATCAATGGTTCCATTATCAAAGAAATCGACCTGAATATCTTCCTGATCAACCACAATAGTTGCTACCAGGTTGTTTTCCCTTTCCATAAGCACTTTTGGTAAAGGCATTTTTTGAATTGGAATCTGATTTTTCTGGATGACTGCCGCGGTATCCATTTTGGGTGAATTCACAGAAGATTCCGGAATCCGATCTGCCGGCTGCTGGATAGGGTTGGGTTTAGTATTTTTTACTGTCGGGTTGGCATCTGTCGTATTTGTCTTCGGTGCTGGTTTCACTACTGGTTTCTGCGTAATAACAGGCAACTGCTTTTGTTTTTGCTTAGCAGTATCTGTTTTTTTGGGCAGATTGGGTATAACTGTTTTTGGTTTTGGAACTGCGGTAATATCATTTTTCTTAAACGCCGTATCCAACCCATTCTTCTTTAGTAGAAAATCTTCTTTTTTAAAATCTGATTTGGTTACTTTCTCCAGGTATATTTTTCCGCTGCCGCAATCACTCTTATCATTGGAACTGACAGATATGAATGTACCCTGCAGGAATTCCATCTTACCCATTTTAGAATAATCCAGGTAACAGGTCATTACACAGGCCTGTCCATCCCCTGCAATCTTCATTTCTACCAGCTTGTTTTCTTTGATGATCAGGCTTTTGGATGGCACAGAATAAATCCCCTGCATGGTTGCTTTCCCGTAAAATTCTGTGCTTTTGTAAGAGTAGGTAACCCCGCTGATTCCATTATTGGCTTTCTGGGAGATTTGTACCTCATATTTATACATCTCCTCTTTTGCGCCGGGGTACATATTGGAGGAGGAACTGAAATACCCTCTCCAGATACCTGTTAAATCCTGGGCTTCGGTGAACTGACTAAGCAATAAAATAGAGAAAATTGTAAAAATCAATCTCATTTTACAAAACTACGCCCCTCAGAGGGTCTTGTTTACTAAAGAAGCGTTAAGGTTTTATCGGTAAATAGTCGGTTTTCATCGATTTATCTGGCTTTGATTTGTTAGTTTTGCATTCCTTACAAAAAAGGTTGATTACCATAATATGATTAGTATCAGTTTCCCGGATGGAGCAGTAAGAGAATACGATAATGGAGTTACTGCCTTAGATATTGCCAAATCGATCAGTGAAGGATTGGCAAAAAAAGTATTAGCAGCTAAAGTAAATGGAGAAGTATGGGATGCCACACGACCTATTAACGCCAACGCTACCCTTAATTTATTAACCTGGAATGATCCGGAAGGTCAGAATACATTCTGGCATTCTTCTGCCCACTTATTGGCAGAAGCTGTTGAATCTGTTTTTCCTGGAGTGAAATTCTGGGTAGGCCCGGCGCTTGAAAAAGGGTTTTATTATGATATGGATCTGGGCGATCGGAAAATGAATGAAGAGGATTTGTTATTGCTGGAAAAGAAAATGAACGAGCTGGCAAAACAGTCCAATCAGTATATCCGCAAGGAAATATCCAAGAAAGATGCGATTGATTATTTTGCCGAGAAAGGGGATGAATATAAACTCGATCTTTTGAGTAATCTGACCGATGGAGAAATTACTTTTTATTCGCAGGGTAGTTTTACCGATCTCTGTCGCGGTCCACATATTCCCGATACCGGTTTTATCAAAGCCATCAAATTAACCAGTATTGCCGGCGCTTACTGGAAAGGTAATGAGAAAAATAAAATGCTTACCCGGGTATATGGTGTCACTTTTCCTAACCAGAAAGAGTTGGATCAATACCTGCTGATGTTGGAAGAAGCCAAAAAACGCGATCACCGCAAGCTGGGTAAAGAACTGAGCATCTTTACGATGCATGAAGATATCGGTCCGGGTTTAATCTTATGGATGCCCAATGGAACCGTTATTATCGAAGAGCTGGAAAAATTAGCGAAGGAAACAGAAGCGGATGCCGGTTATAAAAGAGTGGTTACCCCGCATATTGCGAAAGAAAACCTGTATTTCACCAGCGGACACCTTCCTTATTATGCAGATAGTATGTTTCCACCCATGGAAATGGATGGAGAAAAATATTATCTCAAAGCCATGAACTGTCCGCACCACCATAAAATATTTGATGCAGAACCAAAAAGTTATCGCGACCTGCCTTACCGGATAGCTGAATATGGTACCTGTTATCGTTATGAGCAAAGCGGTGAATTATTTGGACTGATGCGTGTTCGTTGTCTGCATATGAATGATGCGCATATCTATTGTTCGAAAGAGCAGTTTAAGCAGGAATTCAAAGCGGTGAATGATATGTATCTCAAGTATTTTAAAATATTTGGGATCGATAAATATGTGATGCGTTTATCACTGCATGATCCGGAGAAACTGGGACAGAAATATATAAATGAACCGGAACTCTGGTTAGAAACAGAAGAATTGGTAAGAAATGTATTGATAGAAACCGGTGTACCTTTTGTAGAAGTAAAAGGAGAAGGTGCTTTTTATGGTCCGAAAATAGATGTACAGATATGGAGCGCGATAGGAAGAGAATTTACCCTGGCCACTAACCAGGTGGATTTTGCGCAGCCACGTAGTTTTAAATTATCTTTTACCAATAAAGAAAACGAACCGGAAATACCTCTGATCATTCACCGCGCGCCATTGGGAACGCATGAACGATTTATCGGATTTTTGCTGGAGCATTATGCGGGTAAGTTCCCGGTATGGCTGGCACCTGTTCAGGCTAAGATTTTGCCTATCAGTGATAAATTCCTGGAATATGCAGAAGCGGTTCAAAAGCAGTTACGCAGGGCAGGGGTAAGGGTTGAAATTGATGACCGACAGGAAAAAATCGGGAAAAAGATTCGGGATACTGAACTGATGCGGGTACCTTATATGCTGGTAGTGGGAGAGAAGGAGATGACAGAAAACAAATTATCGGTACGCAGACAGGGGAAAGGAGATATCGGCACACAGGATATTTCTGTTTTCATAGAAAATATCCTCGACGAGATTGAAAACCGTAAATCAGGTGAAGAGGCAGGGTAATTATTTTATATCTTTACAAATAACCGGATACAGGTTTTACTGGTGTGAAACCTGTTCCAAAGAAGATTTTTATTCACTAAACAAGTTTTAATGGCATTACCACCAAGAGCGGGGGGAAGGTTTAATCCCCGGTTTAACAGGCAGCCGGAGCCTGAGCATCGTATAAACGAGAGAATCCGGGTACCACAGGTTCGATTAGTAGGCGACAATGTAACCGTTGGCGTTTATTCTACACTGGAAGCATTAAAGATTGCACAAGAGCAGGAGCTGGATCTGGTTGAGATATCTCCAACCGCCGATCCGCCGGTTTGCAAAGTGATCGATTATAAGAAATTCCTCTACGAAAAGAAGAAGAAGGAAAAGGAAATGAAAGCCAATTCCAAGCAAAGCGAGGTGAAAGAGATTCGCTTTACGCCTGGAACGGATGATCATGATTTTGACTTCAAAGCTAAACACGCTGAAAAATTCCTGAAAGATGGTAATAAAGTAAAAGCCTATGTTCAGTTTAAGGGACGTGCCATCATGTTCCAGGACAGAGGTCAGTTACTTCTATTAAAATTTGCCGAAAGACTGGCCGAAGCCGGTGTTCTGGAAAGTATGCCCAAACTGGAAGGAAAACGCATGTTTGCCATCTTCACTCCCAAGACAGGTAAAAAGACAAAAACAACCTAGTCAATTATCTGATAATCAATAGTTACCAATTAATAATGTATGTTTACGCATATATTTTAATTGGTAATTGCTAATTATTACTGATTAATTGCTAATTTTGCATCCCATTTCCCACAAGGCTCAACAAGTGTCCCGCCAGTGCAGGACCGCCAGCAGGGTGTAATCTTTTATAGATTATTTAATATGCCAAAGGTAAAAACAAACTCCAGCGCCAAGAAGCGCTTTAAGGTGACCGGTACAGGAGAGATCACCTTCCAGAAAGCTTTCAAACGTCACATTCTGACCAAGAAATCAAAAAAACGTAAAAGAGCTTTAAACAAAAAAGGTTTAATCGGCTCAACCAACAAAGATTTTGTGTTGCGTCTGTTAAGATTAAAAGGGTAATTAGCACCCGGATCGATCAATCAATTAAAAACATCCGTTAGCAAACAGCTGTACCGCTAACCAAAAAAATTATAGTATGCCACGTTCAAAAAATGCAGTAGCCTCTAGAGCCAGGAGAAAAAGAATCCTGAAACAAGCCAAAGGCTTTTATGGTAAACGTAAAAACGTTTATACCGTAGCCAAAAATATTGTTGAAAAAGGTATGACTTACAGTTATGTAGGTCGTAAACTGAAAAAACGCGAATACCGCCAATTATGGATCGCACGTATTAACGCTGCTGTTAGAGCAGAGGGAATGACCTACAGCCAGTTTATCAATAAACTGAGCACCAAAGGAATTGACCTGAATCGTAAAGTACTGGCTGATCTGGCTATGAACGAACCTGCCAGCTTCAAAGCTTTGGTAGATTCTGTAAAATAGATTTCAGAAAAAAAAGATTGAAACCGGAGGTGATTTTCGCCTCCGGTTTTTTTTATTCCGGGAACTCAACAATGCTTTATTTTTGTGCTTCAAAAAAAAAGGTACTACGTTCACAATTTAATAAGCAACCCATATAATGAACAATAGCTACACCTCTCTGGTGAACCAGACTTTCCATTTTCCACAAGAAGGCTTTGACCAGAACGATGAAGGATATCTCGAATTCAACGGTCTCGATCTCAAATCACTGATAGATAAATATGGTACGCCAATGAAGCTTACCTATTTACCGAAAATCGGGATGCAGATCAATAAAGCCAAAACCATGTTTGCCAATGCTTTTAAAAAGCATAAATATGAGGGCGAATATTTTTATTGCTATTGTACCAAGAGCTCTCACTTTTCATTTATTGTAGAGGAAGCCTTAAAACACAATGTACATCTTGAAACTTCTTTCGCGTATGATATTGAGATCGTGAACAGACTTTACCAAAGAAGAAAAATCAATAAAGAAACCTATATCATTTGTAATGGGTATAAACAAAAGAATTACACTTCCCGTATTGCGAAACTGATCAATACCGGGTTTAAAAATGTGATACCCATACTCGATAATAAAGAAGAATTGCTGGCCTATAAAAAAAGTGTAAAACAACCTTTTCGTTTGGGTATACGGGTAGCTGCAGAAGAAGAACCGAATTTTCCTTTTTATACTTCCCGTCTCGGTATCCGCGCTAAAGATATTTTAGAATTTTATGTAGATGAGATTGAAGGATACGAAGAAAAATTCCAGTTGAAAATGCTGCATATCTTCCTGAATAAAGGGATCAAGGATGATATTTATTATTGGTCTGAATTAAACAAGATCATTAACCTCTATTGTCAGTTAAAAAAGATTTGTCCAGAATTGGATAGCATCAATATCGGTGGCGGTTTCCCGATAAAACATTCTTTGGGTTTTGAATACGATTATCAGTTCATGATTAATGAGATTGTGAGCAATATCAAAAAAGCCTGTAAGAAAGCCAAAGTGCCTATGCCGAATATCTATACCGAGTTCGGCAGCTTTACGGTAGGAGAGAGTATGGCACATATTTATAGCGTAATTGGTCAGAAAATCCAGAATGATCGTGAGTGTTGGTATATGATCGATTCATCTTTTATCACCACTTTACCAGATACCTGGGGTATTGGCGAGAAATTTCTGATGCTGCCGGTTAATAAATGGGATAATGAATACCATCGAGTCGTTTTGGGTGGTATCACCTGTGATAGCCATGATTATTACGATTCTGAAGAACATATCAATGAAGTGTTTCTGCCCAAGCTGACTTCTCCTGATGCAAAAGAACAAATCGCTAACAAAGAGCCGCTCTATGTGGGCTTTTTCCATACGGGTGCCTACCAGGATCAGATCAGTGGATACGGTGGTATCAAACATTGCCTGATTCCTTCTCCTAAACATGTAATCGTGGAAATGGATAAAAATGGTAAGCTGGTGGATTGGGTATATGCGAAAGAACAGACTGCGCAGAGCATGTTGAAGATATTGGGGTATATGTAGAATAGGTGGTTTGGAGTTTGGGGTTTGGGGTTGGTTTCAAAAATCAATTTATGAAGAGAATAATTTTCATTGCATTATTGCTTTCTGGGTTTGCAGTTGGTGCTTTTGCTCAGTCTTCTGTGGATTCGGTCAAGAAGGTGATCAATACTTTATTTACGGCTATGAAAACCAGTGATGGGGTTTTATTGGCTACCTGTTTTTCGGATAGCGCGATTATGCAAACCATTGCAAAAGACAGAACCGGAGGCGCATTGATCAGGAATGAAATTGTGGGTGATTTTATTAAGCAGGTAGCAGGTTTACCCAAGGGAGCTGCCGATGAGCGTATTAAATATGATGTTGTAAAAGTGGATGGGCCGCTGGCCATTGTTTGGACACCCTATCAATTTTATTATAATGGCCAATTCAGTCATTGCGGGGCCAATTCTTTCCAATTAGTCAGATTGAATGGGTCATGGAAGATCCAATACCTGATAGATACCCGGAGGAAAGAGGGATGTCTGGAAAAGAAGCAGTAATCATTTCTGACTGATCACCCAAGAAGGGTAGCCCCAGCGGGGCAAAGGGATTTTAGGCGAGGGGCGGAGTTACAGGGCGGTTCCTCTGATGAGGCGTTAAAACCAAGCACATTCCTATTTATATCGATACGATGTTCCTGATGGAAACGATTTGTGGATTTAAACTTCGAAGATAATA
>CAIWKU010000488.1 GCA_903913355.1 uncultured Bacteroidota bacterium
ATAATATCATAAGCCACTTCTTCATACGGATGATTTTCCAGCAGGGCTTTTATCAGGGTAGATTGTAAAAAAGCCGGGAAAACCACTTCTATTTTGATCTCTTTTTCGGTATGGGGCTTACCCGGTTCTCCTACAAAGGGATTGGTTTGATCTGATCCGGTAAATGTTCCGATTCCTTCGCCATTAAAACTGACCCCGCTATAATTTCCAATATTGCCTGCTCCCGCCTCAAAAAGGGCCTTTCGTAGATGTTCGGCATGGTTAACCGGGACAAAACTGACTAATTTCTTTAATTGTCCGGCTTTGGGGGCAAGAATCCGGCAATTAATCAACCCTATCTGCTCAGCGATTCTTTTATTGACACCATTCAAAACATTGTCCAGATTGGTATGAATGGCATAGATAGCCACCTCATTTTTGATGGCAGCGATTACTGTTTTTTCTACATAATTCCGGCCTGTGACTTTTTTCAATCCGCCAAAAATGATCGGGTGATGAGCCACTACCAGGTTACAACCTCGATTTTTGGCTTCTAAGATTACCTCTTCTGTTGCATCCAATGTACAAACTACACCAGTGCATTCCCAAGATGCTTGTCCGGTAAGTAAGCCTGCATTATCATAGGACTCCTGTAAGCTAATGGGTGCCCATTCTTCCAGGACATTTATTATATCGGCAATTTGCATAAGTATATCATTTAAATCATCTCTGAATCATCTAAAATAATCCAAAACACCAAACCCGAAGCTAAAACCTATGACTAAGGTTATCTTTGTTGCATGGCTCAGTCAAAATTCCTTTTTTACAACGGCAAATTAATGCGGTCTGATCAATTATTAATCTCGCCGGATAATCGCTCATTTCGTTATGGTGATGGATTTTTTGAGACCATAAAAGTATGGAAGGGAAAGATAGTTTTGGCAAATTATCATATGGAACGATTGTTTACTTCTCTGAATGTTTTACAATTTGTACCCCCTGTTTATTTCACCCCGGATTATATAACCGAGCAGGTTCTTGCCTTAGCCTCAAAAAATGGTCATCATAAATTGGCAAGGATTCGAATAACCATTTTCAGGGGCGAGGGGGGATTATATGATGCCCAAAATCATTTTCCCAATCATATTATACAAAGCTGGGAATTGAACCCGGCTAATAATCAGCTGAATGAAAACGGGCTTGTACTTGACTTTTTTGCGGACGCAAGAAAAGTATGCGATCATTATTCGGCTGTAAAAAGCAATAATTTTCTTTCTTATGCTATGGCAGCTTTTTGGGCAAAGCAGCAAAAACTAAATGATGCCATCCTTTTGAATCCGTATGATCGTGTGGCAGATGCTACGATAGCCAATATATTTATGGTAAAAGATGGCATTGTAAAAACTCCCCCTTTAATAGAAGGGCCGGTAAATGGTGTGATGCGAAAACATGTCCTTAGCTCCCTGCGTAAAATGGATATCCCTTTTGAAGAAACTCCGGTTACAACTGTGGATTTATCAGAAGCCTCTGAAATATTTCTGACAAACGCGATCTATGGTATTCGATGGGTAAAACAATTAGGCAAAAACGGGTTTACAAATAGTTTCTCAAAAATGCTGCATAAGGAATGTATTGCAAGTCTTTTGCAGCAATAATCTACCTCTTGAATTCTATAAGATTCCTCATTAAACCTTTTAACAACAAATTTGTTCTACCCTTAAACAGTAAACAATGAAGCCTGATGTAAATATTATGTGGTTCAGAAGAGATCTTCGGTTATCAGATAATGCGGCTTTGTATCATGCGCTAAGATTGGGTGTTCCGGTTTTGCCTTTGTTTATTTTTGACAGAAATATATTAGACCAATTGGAGGATACCCGCGACAGGCGGGTAGAATTTATTCATGCTGCTTTGGGAGATATGCAAGAACAACTAGCGGCATTGGGAAGTAGTTTGGAAGTTTATTATGGCTCCCCCCTGGAGGTCTTTACACGGATAACTGAAAAATATGCAGTTAACACTGTATTTGCCAACCACGATTATGAACCCTATGCTTTTGAGAGGGAAAAAGATATTTTCGATTTTTTGAATAGTAGGGGGATATCTCTGCAAACCTATAAAGACCAGGTAATTTTCGAAAAAGATGAAGTGCTAAAAGATGACGGCAAGCCGTATACCATATTTACACCTTATGCAAACAAATGGAAAACGAGATTGACTCGATTTCATTTAAAATCATATCCAACGGAAAAA
>CAIWKU010000489.1 GCA_903913355.1 uncultured Bacteroidota bacterium
AGCCCATTTACAAGTTACACGGATCGGTCAATTGGTATGAAGGTGAAGAAAATCCATTGATGGTGATTGGAGAAAATAAATTGAAAACTATTTCTGATCAACTGGTCCTCAGACACAATAACGGAGCTTTCTTTGAGAATCTTATTAGACCTGATACAAAACTAATGATCATTGGATATGGGTTCAGAGATGATCATATAAATCAATTTATAACAAATGCCCACAATATTAAAAATTTTCCAATATTTATGATTCATCCTGAGGGTAAAAAGCATTTAAAAAATATTAATAAAACTTTAAATAATCCTATTTATGTGCAGAATCCAATTGAGCAACTACCAATGATTACCTGCGTGAGACGACTATCAGAAATATTTTCAGGCGATGAAATCGAATTTAATCGGATTGATGATTTTTTAAGTAATAAATAATGTCTGTATTTGAAATATTTTTATCAAGTTTTGATTCTGAACCATTACGTAGAGGGCGGCAGTTTGAAATATTTGTTAAATGGTTTCTAGAGAATGATCCAGAATGGTCTTCTCAAGTAATTACGGTTTGGTTGTGGAATGATTATCCTGAGCGCTGGGGCGTTGATTGTGGGATAGATTTGATTTTTAAACATAGCAATGGAGAAATTTGGGCCGTACAGGCTAAGTGCTACTCTAGCGATTACGATATTACAAAGCAGGATGTAGATAAATTCCTTAGCGAATCAAACCGAAAGGGAATCGATAAACGACTATTAATTGCGACTACAGACAAAATAGGGGCTAACGCCAGACAAGTATGTGATGCCCAGGAGAAGCCTGTAGTAAGGTTTTTACTGTCCAATTTTGAGGACGCTAATATTGAATATCCAGTATCCATCTCACAAATGAGCATGGCTAGGATTAAGCCGAAGCCGTCACCCAGAGCACACCAATTAGAAGCTATCAACGCTGTGGTCCATAACTTCAAGAGCTTGGATCGTGGACAATTAATAATGGCTTGTGGAACTGGGAAAACCTATACAACCCTTTGGATAAAAGAACATTTAAAGTCAAAATCTACGTTGATTTTAGTCCCTTCGTTAAGTTTACTGTCGCAAACGCTTAGGGAATGGGTGTTTGCTGCAAGTGTTAAATTCGAAGTTCTTTGTGTTTGCTCTGATACTTCTGTCGGAAATAAAGATTCTGATGAAATTATTTCATCAATCTCGGATTTGGCCTTTCCTGTAACTTCTGATAAAAATGAAATATCCTTATTTCTTACCCAAGAAAAACCGACGGTTATTTTTTCAACTTACCAATCCAGTCAAATCATTTCAGATGCTCAAATTGATGCTCGAATACCTGATTTTGATTTAGTAGTAGCCGATGAAGCACACCGCTGCACTGGGCAAGTAGATGGTCTTTTTTCGTTAGTTTTAAGTGACCAGAAAATAAGAGCAAAAAAAAGACTATTTACAACAGCAACTCCAAAAACATTTTCTACACAATTAAAAAAATCAGCTGAAGATAAAGGAATTACTATACATGGAATGGATAATCCCGAAATATTCGGCCCTTCTTTTTATACGATTAACTTTGGCGAGGCTATTAAAAGAGGGCTTCTTACCGACTATAAGGTGGTAATCATTGGTGTAGACGATTCTATGGTTTCTAATTTAATTTCTAATAGGGAGTTTGTAAATCTTTCATTCGGTCGAATAGAAGATGCTGAGACCTTAGCAATAAAAGTTGGATTGTTGAAAGCAATCAAGGACTTTAATTTAAAAAGAGTTATA
>CAIWKU010000490.1 GCA_903913355.1 uncultured Bacteroidota bacterium
CCTACCATCACTTGGTAACTACCCTTAGGTGTTACAAAATGACTAACCAACTCATCCCAATATCTTAGTTGTGATTTTTCAATTTCGATTTCAACCGTTTCCGTGTTTCCTTTTGTTATATGTATCCTTTTGAACCCCTTTAATTGCTTTATAGCTGTTGGAATTGGTAAATCAGGCAGCTTTATATACACCTGAACTACTTCATCACCATCCATTTTCCCAATATTTTTTACCTGGCAGCGTATTTTTATTTTTTCTGCTTCCTGCTTTACAATAAGATTTGAATAAGTAAAATCGGTATAACTGAGTCCGAACCCAAATGGATATAAAGGTTTGCCTTTGAAATATTGGTAAGTGCGGCCTTTGGTTATATCATAATCGTCTATCGGAGGTAATTCATCGAGGCTATTATAAAAAGTTAAGGGTAATCGGCCTGCAGGATTATAGTCGCCAAATAATACATCGGCTACTGCTGTACCTCCTTCCTGTCCGGAATACCAGGAATCAATAATACCAGGTATATGTTCGTTTATCCACCCGATTGCCAGGGAAGCGCCATCTACCAGTACAACTACTGTTTTTGAATTTGCTTTGTATATAGCCTTAATAAATTCTTCCTGGTCTTTTGAGAGACGAATACTTTCCCCGTCTTGCCCCTCTCTTGCAAAAAGTCTATTCACTCCCATTACTGCCACAGTAATATCAGATTGTTCTGCACATTGAATGGATTCAGCAAAAAGATCCATATAGCTTTTTGTTTCATCAGGTGTTTTCCAGAATAGTTTTGCAATAGCGGGTTTTCTATAATTAAAATAGTCAGCTTGAATGATATACTCTTTTCCCGCTTCCAATGTAATGTCTACAAAATCTGAAACCGGTGATTTTCTTCTCCAGGAATCAATCAGTACTTTCCCGTCAATCATAAGTCTGGATCCATCTTTTGCTAGAAAGCCAATACTATATTTACCTGAAATCGTTGGCTTTAATTTTCCTTTCCAACGAATAGAGATGGGTGTGTTAGGGGGGAAAGCATCCGGTGGTTGGTTATCGGGTTCAAAATTGATATTAGCATCTGTTCTATTTTTTGATTGTCCTTCCAGGCCAACATTTGAAAAGTATTGAGCATGCAAGCCTTCCGGGAAAAAATCTTTTGAAATAAGACCATAACCTTCCAACCCGTTAACAGCTTTCCAGCGCGCATACCTAACCCTCACTTGATTACCTACCTTATTTTGTATGCCTTTGAGTATAGAAACCGGTGTGTCGATAGGGATACCGCTATATGCTCCAAATTCATTATTCGCTGCATCAATTCCCACTACCGCAATCGATTTGATCTTATGGATATCAATAGGCAGGATATGGTTATTGTTTTTCAGCAATACAATACTTTCTTTAGCAGCTTCCAGTGCCAATGCTTTGTGTTGAGATGAGCCTATTACTGAAACGGGGATTTTATTATATGGATTATGATCAGGGTTATCAAACAAACCCAGTTGCATTCTTGCCCTTAATACCCGATAGGCAGCTGTATCTATATCTGCTATAGTTACCATTCCCATATGGTAAGCATTTACCAATGGTTCTTTATAAATATCATCCCCACATTCCAGATCAAGTCCTGCTTTGATTGAAACCATGGCAGCCAATTCTTTGGTTTTTACATACTGATGCGCATCAACCAACCTTGCTACAGCTCCGCAATCAGATACAACATATCCCTTAAATCCCCAATCCTCTCGAAGAATTTTAGTTAGGAGTACCGTATTGGCCGTGCAGGGTACCCCATTGATTGCATTATAGGCCGTCATGATAGACGCAGCATTCCCCTGTTTTACACAAGCTTCAAAAGTAGGCAGGTAGTATTCATGCAAAAGGCGTAGCGATACAACTGAATTATTAGATGTGCGGTTACCTTCTTTGTTATATACTGCAAAATGCTTAGGCGTAGCTACCACTTTCAGATACCTGGGGTCGTTTCCCTGCATACCTTTTACAAACTGAACTCCTAATACGCCAGACAAATAAGGATCTTCCCCATAGGTTTCTTCTGTTCTACCCCATCTTGGGTCGCGGGCCATATTAATAGTAGGCGACCAAAAACTAAGCAGGTCATTGAAAGGCTGTGTTTGTTTTTTTCCAAATCCCAGTTCATTCCACCGTGCACGTGCTTCATCAGAAATAGCCGAAGCTATCTGGTAATGAAGTGCAGGGTTCCACATACTGGCAAGAGCAAGTGCCTGAGGAAAGACTGTAAATTTTCCTGGGCGAACCACTCCATGTAAAGCTTCATTACCGTGGTAATATTTATCAATTTCAAGCCTGGGGATACCGGGTGAACTGGCAATTAACAGGCTAATTTTTTCCTCAACGGTTAAAGTAGCTAATAGGTTCAGAATACGTTCCTGTTGCGGTAACTGCTCATTACGAAATGATGATGAAGTTTGTGCATAGACTATTCTACTGGCAAAAACCAATAAGAGTAAAGCCCTGCACATTATTTGTACCACACGAACAACCATACTATAACCAATTAATTAAACACTTATTTATTATTTGCTTTTTGAATTGCCTTTTCTTCGCTAACAGGAATTTTCAAACTTTTTATATTAACACCCGACGAGTTATTTAAAAAGATCATGGGCATTTCTTTAGCGGTTGGAATATTTATATCCAATAGGTTACTATTTTTAACATCATCGAAAACAAAAGCAGGCCTGAAATCTTCTTCTTTATAAGAAATCGTAAAGTTTTTTATCCTGATACCCTCTGCATGACGCATGTACAAACCCCAGGCTGGTAATTCGCCCCACATAGAAAATTCAGGATAGCCTGCTTCATTTTCAGGAATATTCGTGATCTTATCTAATGGGATATAAGCGATGTCCTTACTACCTCTGCCGCCATAACTGATTTCAATATTTTCCAGAGTCACATCTTCTACCGGGTAGCCCGGTATACCAACAATAGAGGAAGGGATCAGGTTATAAGGCAGGAAAGGGTGGCCATAAATATGGTAGCTGGAAGGGCGAACAGGCATTTTATCAAAACCCGGGCGTAAATGATCTGGTGGACCTTCAATTGGATAACCCTGATCAGGTTTCAACAAAGGCGTTTCCACTTTTACATTGGCAATATAGATTCCATTTAATGTACTTACCGGGCCAGTCTTATTACGCCGACCGCGTCGGATGAAAATCGCGTTACCCGTATTTTTAGCAGTCACATTCCGGATATCAATATTATCCATAAAACCACCGTCTACAGATTCCAAGGCTATCGCGGAACGATAAGTATCAAATATAATCAGGTTAGTAATTTTGAAATTTCGAAATCCCCCTGCATTGGCAGTTCCAAATTTTAATCCATTGGCACTTGACCGCAATGTGCAATTATCTACGAAA
>CAIWKU010000491.1 GCA_903913355.1 uncultured Bacteroidota bacterium
AAAATCTTTACCAGAAACAAAAAAACTTATGGGACCAGAATATTGGTACTGAAGTACAGTTGATTACTGCAAAAAATAATGTAGATAACCTTTCCAATCAGTTAAAAAATGCAGAAGAGCAATTAAAAATCACCAAAGAACAATACCAGTTTACCTCTGTATACAGCGATGTAAGCGGCGTGGCTGAAGATGTAAATGTAAAAGTGGGTGAAATGTTTACAGGCATTGGACAGATCAGAATTGTAAATACCACCCATCTGAAAGTAACTACCCAGATTCCAGAAAACTATATTGATCGAGTGAAAGTAGGCAGTCATGTAAAAATCAGTCTGCCCGATATCAACAAAACCATTGATGCCGCTATCTCTGTTTCCGGTAAACTGATTGATGCCAATAGCCGCAGTTTTTATGTGGAATCTAAAATCCCAACCGACAAAGATTTCCATCCTAACCAGGTGGCATTGGTTAGAATTCAGGATTATAGTACAGCGAATGCGATTACCGTTCCAATCAATACACAACAAACCGATGAGAAAGGAAAATATATTATGGTAGCCGTAAAAGAAAATGGCAAAATGATTGCCCGCAAAAGAATGATCGTTACCGGTCAGTTTTATGGCGATAAACTGGAAGTGATCAGCGGTTTACAGTCAGGCGATCTATTGATTACGGATGGCTATCAGAGTCTGTACGACGGACAACTGATTACGACTGATGTAAAATAATATCGTGAGCCACCTGCCGGACAAAAACAAGTCTGGATTACAGGAACTGACTTCCGAAACAAGAACAACCAATACTTAAATCATTTGTATGAGTGTATTAGAAAATATAACAGCCAAGTTCAAAGAATTCGGACCTACCAGCTGGAGCATCAAAAATAAAACATCCATCTATCTGTTGATGTTATTTGTGAGCCTTGCCGGGATCTTCCAGTTTGTAACGCTGCCCAAAGAACAATTCCCGGATATCGTGATCCCCACCATCTATGTGCAAACTATTTATGTGGGAAACTCACCTAAGGATATTGAGAACCTCGTAACTCGTCCTATTGAAAAACAGATCAAAGGGATCACCGGGGCCAAGATCAAAAAATTCACCAGTACTTCTCAACAGGATTATTCTGCCATTCAGGTAGAATTTGATACAGATGTGAAAACAGATGTAGCCTTACAGAAAGTAAAAGATGCCATTGATAAATCAAAGCAGGATCTCCCCACCGATCTTACCCAGGAGCCTACCGCACTGGAAGTAAGTTTTAGTGAGCAGCCCATCATGTATGTAAACCTGAGTGGTGATTATGACCTGCCCCGTCTGAAAAAATATGCCGACGACCTGAAAGATAAACTGGAAGATCTTCCCCAAATTAACCGGGTTGATATTGTGGGTGCACCAGAACGTGAGTTTCAGGTGAATATTGATAACTACCGTATGCAGAGCGCCGGTGTAACTTTTGATGATATCAGCAATGCCGTTGCACGTGAAAACCTCGATATCTCCGGTGGTCTTTTGGAAGTAGGGAATATGAAAAGAAACCTGCAGTTAAAAGGTCAATTGAAAACCGCAAAAGATATTGCACAGATCATTGTTCGTAACCAGACAGGAACACCTGTTTATTTAAAAGATATTGCCAATGTAATTGATACCACCAAAGAAAAAGAAAGCTATGCACGTTTGGATGGTAAAAATGTGGTTACACTCAATATCATCAAGCGTAGTGGAGAGAACCTGATTGAAACCAGTGATGGTGTAAAGAAAATAGTGGATGAATCAAAAGGGGTATTGTTCCCTAAGGATCTGAAAGCGGTAATTACCGGCGATCAGAGTATCAAAACCCGTACCTCTTTTAATGATCTGGTCAATTCAATCGTAATCGGCTTTATCCTGGTATTGATCGTACTCATGTTCTTTATGGGTGTGGTCAACGCATTTTTTGTGGCCTTATCCGTTCCTCTCAGTATGTTCGTTGCCTTTGTATTCTTGCCGGGTGCCGACCTGATTGTTGGAACACATGTAACACTCAATTTTATTGTACTGTTTGCCCTCTTATTTGGTCTGGGTATTATTGTAGATGATGCAATTGTGGTGATAGAAAATACGCACCGGATCTTTATCCAGGGGAAAGGAAAAATACCGGTAACCACATCCGCAAAAATGGCGGCGGGTGAAGTGTTTATTCCTGTACTGGCGGGTACCTTAACTACCCTGGCACCTTTCTTTCCTTTATTATTCTGGCCGGGTATCATCGGAAAATTCATGGTGTACCTGCCAACCATGCTCATATTTACTTTGGCTGCATCACTGGTAGTGGCATTTATCATGAACCCGGTTTTTGCCGTTGATTTCATGAACCATCCTGAAGATGAAGAAAAAGAACATAAATCGGCCATCTTCAAAAAGCCAGGTTTTTGGATAGCCATCGCCTTAGGCATATTGCTTGATCTTGCCGGCGCTCCTTTCTGGGGTAACCTGCTGATCTTCTTTATGCTGCTGGTATTGCTGAACCGTTTTATTTTGGATGATGCCATTCATGCTTTCCAGAACAGGGCATTACCCTGGATCATGGGTCATTATGAAAGTCTGTTACGTTGGGCTTTATATGGCTGGAGACCGGTAAAACTTTTACTAGGTATCATCAGTCTGCTGATTATTTCCTTTATGCTCTTTATCTCATCCGTTAAATCCGGACGAGTGGGTGTTGTATTTTTTCCGAAAGCCGATCCTAACCAGATCTATGTTTACCTCAAATTACCCGTAGGTACGGATGTAGATTACACCGATTCGATAACGAAAGTATTAGAAGGTCGTGTAAACAAAGTATTGGGTATCCAAAACGGAAAAACCAATCCGATCGTTGAAAGTGTGATCAGCAATGTGGCCATCGGCGCCGGCGATCCTACGCTGGGTGACAGAAGCACCAGAAGTGAATTGGGAAGGGTACAGGTTTCTTTTGTGGAATTCGAAAAAAGAAATGGTGTTTCCACCAAACCTTTCCTGGATAAGATACGTGCAGAAATGAAAGGCATACCGGGATCAGAGATCAGTGTTGACCAGGAAAGCGGCGGACCGCCAACTGATCCTCCGATTAATATTGAAATAGCCAGTGAAGATTTTGATGCGATGATCAAAGGGGCTACCGCTCTAAAAAATTACCTGGATTCTATTCAGGTTCCGGGAGTGGAAGAGTTGAAAATGGATATTGATCTGAAGAACCCTGAAATTACGTTAACGGTTGACAGGGAAAGAGCGCTCATACAAGGGGTTTCATCCGGACAAATCGGACAACAAATCCGTACCGCCTTATTTGGTAAAGAGATCTCTAAAGTGAAAGAAGGAAAAGATGAATACAAAATTCAACTTCGCATCAATGAGCTGCAAAGAAAAAGCCTCGTTGATCTGTTGAATATGAATATATCATTCCGTGATATGGCCTCCGGTGGTGCTATTAAGAATGTGCCAATCAGTTCTCTGGTAAAAGTGGAGCCTACCAGTACATTAGGTAGTGTGAAACGTAAAAACCAGAAACGCCTGATCACTTTACGTTCCAATGTATTAACCACACAGGGGTATAATGCAACCGGGGTTAACCAGGTATTAGCAAAATATATTGGCGACTTTAAAAAATTACCCGATGGCGTTACCATCAAACAAACCGGTGAAGGAGAACAACAGGCAGAAACCGTTGCCTTCTTAGGAAAAGCTTTATTGATTGCGTTGATGTTGATCTTATTCATCCTCGTATTACAATTCAATTCAGTAAGTAAATCAGTGATCATTTTAACCGAGATCATATTTAGTGTGATCGGTGTATTGCTTGGATTCTCTATAACCGGAATGGAAGTTTCGGGATTGATGACAGGGTTAGGTATTGTGGGATTAGCGGGTATTGTGGTGAAGAACGGTATCCTGGTAATTGAATTCACGGATGAATTACGATCAAGAGGTATGAAGACCAGAGATGCAGCCATCGAAGCCGGTAAAACTCGTATCATTCCGGTATTGCTTACTGCATTGGCAGCGATACTGGCGTTTATCCCGATTGCCATTGGTTTCAATATCAACTTTATCAGCCTGTTCTCTGAACTGAATCCACATATCTATTTCGGAGGCGATAATGTTGCTTTCTGGAAACCATTAAGCTGGACCATCATTTTCGGATTGGCATTTGCTTTCTTTATGACACTGATACTGGTACCAAGTATGTACCTGATCGCGGAACGTCTACGCAGACCTATGCGCAGAATGTTTGGTGGCAAATGGATCAGCATGGCCGGTATTCCACCATTCACGTTCGTGTTCATGTTCCTGATGATCGCCGCCATGATCAAACACAGATTCGTAACAAAGAGACGTGCCAAACGTTTACAAAACAACGATAAAGTAAATGATGCCTTTATAGGCAGCTGGTTCTAACTGAATTCGTTAAGTTGATTTTATAGATAAAACGCCCCGGCTAATACCCGGGGCGTTTTCGTATAAATACTCGATACAAATACTCTTTTTTCTCTCTCAAAATCTGCGTAAATCTGTGCATCAGTGGCAATAAAATGAAATCAATGAACCAACCATACCCCTTACAATCCGAAACTCAAACCCTCATTGGTATCAGCTTCGAAATCCACAACATATTAGGATCGGGTTTCCTCGAAATCGTCTATAAAGATGCTTTAGAATTCGAACTCAAAAAAAGAGGAATCGATTATCAAAGAGAGAAAGAATACCTGGTGAAATACAAAGAAATCATCCTCCCCCATAAATTCTATGCTGATTTTGTGGTGTATGATTCTGTGATTCTTGAGATTAAAGCGAAGGAGGGGATTGCGGGGGTGCATTATGCGCAGGTGATTAACTATTTGAGGGTATCTGGGTCTAAGGTGGGGTTGATCTTAAATTTTGGGGGGACTTCTTTAGAAATCAAAAGGTTTGTGCTGTAAATTATTTGCCACAGATGCACGGATTGGCACAGATGATGAAGAGAATTGATTTATTGTAAATGGGATAGTTTTTGAACGGCTTTTACCAGTGTATCTTCCTTCTTGGCAAAACAAAAACGGAGTACTTTATTATCTTCCCCATGCTTATAAAAAGCAGATACGGGTATCGTAGCAATCCCATATTCACGGGTTAACCGAATAGCCAGTTCTTTATCCGTTTCATTGGAGAAATGTCCATAACTGTAACATTCAAAATAACTGCCGTGTGAGGGTATGCATTCAAATGGGGTGGACCGCATCAGCTCTCTGAAAAAATCTCTTTTCTTTTGCAAAAAAGGGCCCAGGTTCAGGTATTCATCTTCCCGCAAAATATATTCTGCAATGGCCACCTGCTTCGGCGAATCGCAACTAAAGCAATTGAACTGGTGTACTTTTCTGAATTCTTTCATCAGCTCCGGAGATGAGATACAATACCCGAGTTTCCATCCGGTACAGTGATAGGTTTTACCGAATGAAAAACAAACAAAGCTTCGCTTCAACAGATCCGGATATCTTAATATGCTCAGGTGCGGCATCCCATCATAAATAAGATGTTCATACACTTCATCACTGAGAATTAGCATATTGGTTCCTTCTACAATACTGCGCAGTTCTGTAATATCATGCTCTGTTAACACCGCACCTGTTGGATTATGCGGTGAGTTGATCATGATCATCCGGGTGCGTGCATTTATTTTTTTTCTGACTTCCTCCCAGGGAATAGAATAATCTGGGAAACGCAGAGAAATCAAAACAGGTTTTGCTCCATTGATCTCAATATTGGGAATATAACTATCATAGGCAGGTTCAAATACAATCACTTCATCCCCTGGATTCAATACAGTTGTTAATGCCGTATAGATAGCATAGGTGCCCCCCGGTGTAACTGTTATCTGGGTTTCCGGATCCAGTTCTGTGTTATATAATTTTTGGGCTTTTTCTGCCAGCCGTTTTCTCAGCAGGGGCAGGCCATTCATGTGTACATATTGATTAAAACCATCCCTCATGGCTTTGGCCACCAATGAAGTCAGTTCTTCACTCATAGGAAAATCGGGAAACCCCTGCCCCAGGTTCACGGCATTATACTCCACCGCCATCTGGCTCATTACCGTAAAAATAGTTGTGCCTACATCTGGTAGTTTAGATTGTATACCGGGTAAATTCATGGCAGATGCGCTTTAATTCTACAAAAGCTAATGCAAAAATAGGTCAGTATCTGCCAACTATTTTTGTAAAGAAGAAAGAAGGATCTGTAAATGTTAGAGTTTAGCAGCCAGTCTTTTCAATTCAATCTCTGCAGCTTTCGCAGCATAATTCAGGTTTACCAAACGGTAGCCTTCATCTTCAAAACTCTGCTGGGCCTGCTTTACATCAATGATCGTGGCCTGACCTACCTGAAAACGTTGCAATACCAGATCCAGTAATTTGAGAGAGAGCGTATAGTTTTCCTGTTCTGTTTTTAATTGGCTCAGGCTGCTGGTATATGCCTGGTAGGTACGAAACATGCCCGACTCATATCCAACAGATAATTCATCGCGTTGCATTCGGGAGATACGCGTATTCACCGAGGCCATCTGTTGCTGTCTTTTGAAAATATTACCATTATATATCGGTATAGCCAGATTTAATCCTACAAAAGGACCATAGCTCTGATTCAAGAGTGTAAAACCAGCCGCACTACTGGCATTGGTGAAATTATACCCGGTGGTGGCTTTTAAGGTTGGATAGCGTTGTGCAGCCGTTTCTTTTTCAATTAACTCATTAATATGAATTTGCTGGTTGGCAGCAATGATATTGGGATTTTTGATCACATAATTGTGTACGCTATCAATATTCACGGTTTTATCTACAATAATCGTATCGCTGATAGAAATCTGAGAACCGGGCTTCATAAAGATCAGGTTTACCAGATCGGTTTTTGCCTGGTCAATTACCAGTTGCTGACTTTGCTGTGACTGTACCAATGCATTCAGGTCTAATTGAGCCTGAAAAACATCTGCATCATTGGATACACCTACCTGTCTGCGAACGACTAAAATATCCAGCTTTTTCTTAGAAACATCTATGGATTGAAGTATGGTTTTCAGGTAACTCTGCTGGCGAACCACGTCATAGTATTTGGCCATCACACCGGCCATGGTATTCTGAATCTGTGCGTATAATAATTGCTGGTTCTGGTTTTTCAGTTCTTCCAGTCTTTTCATGGTAGCAGATACCCGCTTGCCATTATATAGTAAAATACTGCCGGTAACACCAAAAGCCAGGTTATTAGAGCCTACATTATCTCTTTGGGTATTTTTGGTGGCATCCGCATATTTCTGGTTAATGCTGGTGATCTGTTCATTATCACTTACCGAGCCATTCACACTGGGCAGGGCACCCGCCATTCCTATATAATTATTGATCACCGTAACATCCAGGTTACCCTGGGCAATCTGAATATCGTAACTGTTTTTCAGTGCAATATTGATGGCATCAGTCAGGGTAAGTTTCTGCTGCGAAAAACCTGAAACGCAAAGAAGGGTAAAGACAAAAACAAAGAATTTCTTCATGAAGCGTAAATTACCAAGATCCATAGTTTTGATATAAATTTTTACACGAGCGGATGATTAGCTTACCAGCGTCCCTACATTCATGCCTTCTACCACTTTCATCAGGTTTCCCGGCTTGTTCATGTCGAATACAATTATCGGTAATTTATTCTCCATACAAAGCGTAAAAGCGGTCATATCCATCACTTTCAGATTCCGGCTAATGCATTCTTCAAAGCTGATCTTATCATATTTAGTAGCTGTAGGATCTTTCTCGGGGTCGGCGGTATATACCCCATCCACGCGGGTTCCTTTCAAAATTACATCCGCTTTCATTTCAATGGCGCGTAAAGAGCCGGCTGTATCTGTAGTAAAATAAGGGTTACCGGTACCTGCGCCAAATATCACTACCCTGCCCTTTTCCAGGTGTCGAAGGGCCTTTCTGCGTATATAGGGTTCGGCTACCTGTTCCATATTAATGGCAGACTGTAACCGGGTATACACGCCAATTTTTTCCAGCATGGCCTGCATGGCCATAGCATTGATTACTGTGGCCAGCATACCCATATAGTCACCATGGGCTCTTTCAATACCACTATCCGCTTCATTCATCCCGCGGTAAATATTACCACCCCCGATTACGATGGCCACTTGAACACCCAGGTCGGTTACCAGTTTAATATCATGTGCATATTGCTCAATAATCTTTGGATTAAAGGGATCACCATTTCTTTGATCACCTAACAGAGCTTCACCGGATAATTTGAGCAGGATGCGTTTGAACTTTGGAAGCATGTGGATGGAAGATTTACTGCAAATAACCTGATTTTTTAACCAAATGCCAAGACAATTGATAATCAAGCCAAAAAAAGGGAACACAAATGTGTTCCCTTCTAAAATATAGTGCTTGCGGGTATATTATCCCAGTGCTACTCTCTTAAATTCAGTCACTTTCAGGTCGGCACCTACGCTTTTCAGGTAATCACCCACACTCATGCCGCCATCTTTTACAAAAGCCTGGGCCAGCAGGGTCTGTTCCTTAAAGAAAGCATTCAGTTTACCTTCAGCGATCTTAGCGATCATTTCATCAGGTTTACCGGCCATTTTAGGATCTGCTTTCATGGTTTCAACCACAATCGCTCTTTCTCTTTCAATGGTTTCAGCAGGTATGCTGGCGGCATCAACTGCCAAAGGATTCATAGCCGCAATCTGCATAGCCACATCTTTTCCTGCTTCAGGAGCAGCAGCGGTAAGTCCAACCAGAACCCCCATTCTATTGCTTCCATGAATATAAGAAGCTACAAAAGGTGCATCTACTCTTTCAAATTTAGATACGCCGATTTTTTCACCGATAGAAGCCAGTTTATCATTGATCAGGTCGGCCACTTTTGCGCCGTTGATCACTACTTCATTCAATTCTTCAGCACTCTTCACATTATTAGCTACTGCTGCATCAGCAATACTCTGCGCAAAAGCAACAAAGTCTGCATTCTTAGAAACGAAATCTGTTTCACAACTGATACAAACCACAAAACCGGTTGTATGATCAGCCGATGTTTTCGCTAAAACCACCCCTTCTTTCGCTTCACGATCACTGCGTTTAGCAGCTACTTTCTGACCCTGTTTGCGTAACCAATCGATAGCCGCTTCAAAATCACCATTGGTTTCTGTTAATGCTTTTCTGCAATCCATCATCCCTGCACCAGTTGCCTGACGCAATTTATTGATATCAGCAGCTGTAATCGTTGCTGTTGTTCCCGTAGACATGTTGTTTCAATTAATAATTAATAATTAGTAATTAACAATTATAGCTAATCAATTAATATCAGGGTTGCCTCCAAATATTAATTATTAATTATGAATTGTTAATGGCTATTCTATCCTCTTCCACCACCGGCATTACCACCACCACCTGCTGGGCGACGGTTACCTGGTACACGACGTTTAGGAGGACCACCTGCTCCCGGACCACCTGCTGTGTTTCCACTGCGTGATCTGCCACCTCTTGCGGCTTCAGCTTGTGCTTCAGCTTCCAGGCGACGGGCTTTGGTTTCATTCTCATTATGAGAATCGTCTGATTCTTCTTCATCTTTAGAAGCCTGGCGCTCGGTTAAACCTTCCGCGATAGCAGCTATGATGTAGTTGGTAATAATGGCAATTGATTTGGTTGCATCATCATTGGCAGGAATAGCGAAATCCACTTTATTAGGATCGCAGTTTGTATCTACCATACCAAATGTGGTGATGCCTAAACGTTTTGCTTCAGATAAAGCAATATGCTCATGGCCAATATCAACCAGGAATAAAGCGGCTGGTAAACGACCCAGCTGGGCAATACCGCCCAATACTTTTTCCATTTTTTCTTTATCGCGACTTAAAGTCAGACGTTCTTTTTTAGTCAGGCTTTCTGCACTGCCATCAGCCAGCATTTTTTCAATGCTCTGCATTTTCTTTACACTCTTACGAACCGTATTGAAATTGGTTAACATACCACCCAACCAACGTTCTGTAGCATAAGGCATGTTTACACGTTTAGCGCATTCGCTAACGATTTCTTTGGCTTGTTTTTTAGTAGCCACAAACATGATCTTTTTACCGCTCTTAGCAATCTGTTTGATAGCCGCTGCAGATTCCTGCAGGTGATCAACCGTTTTGTTCAGATCGATAATGTGGATACCTTTTTTCTCAGCAAAGATGTAAGGCAACATCTTTGGATTCCACTTCTTTTTCAGGTGACCAAAATGTACACCAGCCTCCAGGAGTTGTTGTTGTAATGAAGTGCTATTTTCCATTTTTAATTATTTAGGATTTGTTTGTGGTTGATAGTTTGCGGCTTGCTGATGGTACCTGTTGAGATAATACCCAACACCAAACAACAAACTCCAAACCAAATATTAACGTTTACTGAACTGGAAGCTTCTACGTGCTTTCTTGTGACCGAATTTCTTACGTTCAACACCACGTGGATCACGTTTCAGTTGTCCGGCTGCTTTCAAAATCGGACGGAACTCAGGATTTACTTCCAGCAAAGCACGGGCAATACCCAGTTTTGCCGCTTCGGCCTGACCCTTTAAACCACCACCTTGTGCATTGATAACGATATCCAGTTTACCGACCATATCGGCCGTTTTCAATGGAGCTTCCACCTGGTTCTGTAAATAGACCAATGGGAAATACGCTTTGTAATCTTTGTCGTTAACAGTGATCTTACCATCTCCCTTGCTTACAAATACACGGGTAACGGCTTCTTTACGGCGACCAACTGCGTTTTTTTGTTTTTCCATTTGTAGGTTTCTTTTAGCTAACAGCGCTTACTGCCTTTAGCATTAAAAATGTTTATTTCTGTTTCCCTGAAGGGTTAGAATTTTAATTCTTTAGGTTGTTGTGCACTATGTGGATGGGTAGTACCTGCATACACAAATAATTTCTTGATCATTTTACGACCCAGTCTGTTTTTAGGAAGCATGCCTTTGATGGCTCTTTCCATAATCACTTCAGGGCGACGTTTGATCAGATCTTCTGCCGCTTCTTCTTTTTTACCGCCTGGGTAACCGGAGTAATTAATGTATTGTTTATCGTGAAACTTGTTGCCTGTAAAAACAACCTTGTCCGCGTTTAAAACAATTACATAATCGCCACAGTCAACGTGTGGGGTATAATAGGCTTTGTTCTTCCCTCTGAGAACAGAAGCAATTTTCGATGCAACACGTCCTACGGTTTGATTAGTACCGTCAACTACATACCAGTTGTGCTGTACGGTAGCCGAGTTCGCATGCTTTGTGGTGAAATGAAGTTTACTCATAATATTAATGTTTAAATGAGACCACGCTATCCCGTGGTTTTAAAATGGACGGCGAAGGTAGCCCTCCCACACCCAATTTTCCAACAATTTTGGAAAGTATTTTTACTTGCACCTTTGTAACTAATTGATTTACAATAATATTTTTGTTGATAAAATATACTCTTCTTTGTAAACCGGCTGTTTTCGGGCTATTGGGCATGGGTTGCGTCGCACACTTCGGCCCTGGTGCGGGGATTCGGCTGATACTAAACCCATCTGTGTTCTCCTTACATCTGTGGCAAAAAAACCAAAAATCAGGTAATAAGTATCTTGATGGCACTGGTCCGGCTAAAGTAATCCTACCCTAACCAGCTTCATTTCTCTTTACCCATTCGGAATAGTTTGTTCCCTCCGGCACGCCGGTTGAACTTTCAAAATCTAGGCAATACCCATCAGGGTCCGTAAAACAAACTACCCACATATGATTGCCAACAAAAGGTTCCTGGATGTCAATATTGTTTGCGAGAAACTCATGATATAAGCTTACTGCATCTTTACACTGAAAACAGATCGAAACACCTTTCCCTTTTTCGGTTTCCTTATATTGTTCTTTGTTGTGTAGTTCCTGCAACATAATTGAAACCCCGTCACGTTGCAACCAGCACCATTCAATTTTATCATGCGGCATCCATTTATTGGTGACAGTAAACCCAAGTTTATCAACATAAAATCGGAGCGAGACTTCCATATTCAATACCCGAAAGAATGGCACAGCCAGCTGGATATTAATATTAGATGAGGTTTCCATATAGGATTGTATATTTTTATAATTTACGCTTACAATTAGTGCGCTATTGTGTTCTTCTCATAGCTCTCTTTCAAATGTCTTTTCGTAAAAGAAAAATGCAGTGTCAAAATAGATAATTACTTCATCTGTGTTCTCCCAAAATCTGTGGCACCCCCCTCCTTCATTCTCCAATATTCCTGTTATTCTCTTGTAAATATTTTTTGATTTTGACCGAGTAATACCATTGCCGCAGAATTGAGTTCATTCCAAAATAAATTCGTTCTAGTTTATCTAAATCCTCTTTTTCTATTAAATAAGACGATGCTTCAAATGCAGTGATATAAGAATCAGGGTTTTGAAGTGCATAGTTCCATATGATTTCTTTCCTTTTTGCGTCCAGTTCTTTTAATTGTAGGTTGAGAACAGATTGATTTTGATTAGTTTTTTCAGTTTCCCAAACTCTATTACTCATTACATCGATAGGTCTCATTTGTATTTGAAATCTTGTAAACTCTTTCTCAACTTCATAGCCGTCAATTCTTACGGCAGCATCAAAAAGTGAATCTTTATCTGCATGCAAAGTCATATCCCCGGCCCTTAAAAAAAAGCCAAAGTAAAACTCTCGTTTGCCAGAATTTCCTGCACCAAGATTGCAAAATTCAGGTGTTTCTGTTTTTCCGGTAACTTCAAAAAAGCCTTTTGTAATAAGTGCAGAATCAATTGTATTTGTCTGCCTATGCTTTATATAAATCCAACCCCTGTCTATCCCTTTTATCCTGCCTTTAAGAGAATACTGATTGGACTGGAAGCTTGTGAACAAACTCAGAAAAGCAAGGCAGTAAACATATATGTAAACTCTTCTGGCCATTGTTAATTTGTAAATGTGACTGGGCCTTTAAAATGATGGTGCCACTTAAAATTAAGAAATTATATTGCGGAATTTCCTGCTAAGCGTTTGCTTTATTTACATCGCTACTCAAAATATAAACCCTGGGTTTTAGGGTTGCCTGGTTTTATTCACGATAAAGCCCAGTACCTGGCACTTTACGCAGGATGATCACACTATATTACTGCGTCATGCCCGACCAATGACGATTCCGCAATTTCCAGCCTTCCGAAGTTCTATGGGCGATTGCCGTAAAATATCCATTATAAGGCATGGACTTGCCGGAAGAGTCCCTGATATCTTCATGATACAGAGCCGAAACACTTGCCCATTCATTTGTCAACATATCAATACGAATATTACCCCATCGCAATTCAATTCCAGCGATGATTTTGACAAGCGTATGATTAATAAAATATTTTGCAGTATCTATATTGGGAAATTCAAGCCGCCCGTTTGAAACCATAAAGAATTCGGGTGTGTTTTCAAAATAGCTAAGCCAGGCAATTGGCCCTTTCTGCGAAAGGTCTTTCACAATTGAATGCATCATTACTTGTACACTGTCTCTGGCAAAAGAGTTCTCATGAGAGATATCTGATTTTGCCTGATTATTACAGGAAATAGCAAAAAGAAAAATCAGCAATAGAAAATAAGGAAGCTTTCCTGTAACTATTTTCATGTTTCCATATTTTATATAAGCAAATCGTTAATTGGGTATTTGATCCCCTCAAAATCGTCTTTCAAGTTTCTGTGCTTGAAAAAAATGCAGTGACCCATCCGCTAGCTAACCCATCTGTGTTCTCCTTAAATCTGTGGCCCCAAAAACCTACTCAACCTCCTATTCTCCCTTCTCCCCATTAAACTTCCACGAAACCCCATATTTATCTCTCAACTGTCCGAAAATCCCAAACGGCATATTTTGTAATTCGATGAAAACGATATTCTCCCTGACTGCCCCTTCTGCCAATTTATCAAAAATGGTTTTCAATTCATCATATGTTTTGCCAATAACGAATATGCTAAAAGTATTCCCCTGTTTTGGTTCCAGTTCAGGAGATGCCATCCAGTCGGAAGCTGAAAATTGTATTTCCCCACTTTTCAATTGCGCATAAATGATTCTGTTATGCATTTCTACCGGAAACTGCGCTTTCATGGGTGTATCCCCAAGTTTTGTCAATTCCAACTTACCACCCAGGCAATGATGGTAAAAACTCATTGCCTCAGCACAATTTCCATCGAATAACAGAAAGGGTGTACAGTGTAACATGTTTTTGTTTTAACAGTTTAACGAGAAGAAAAAGAATATTCTTATGAGAATAATATTTCCGTTTTTTATTTTACATTAAAGTATTTCTTCAATCAAAAAATAGATCTTATTATCTATCATTTTACAATCTTTATATAGTTTTACTTTTAACTTTATAATTTCTCCTATTGTAAAGTCACGATATATTTTGGCATCTTTTTTAATTGGCAAAAAATAGGTTGTTGTAGAATCAGAAAAAAGTGTAAAGTGTAGACCGGATAATAATCCTGAGTAGTCACTTTTCTTTAATACACCAGGGCAAATGTTCTTATAACTATCCCAACCAAATTTTCCCCAACTTCTAAAATGTCCCCAAACAACAATACTCTCGGATTCTGATTTTAGTGTATTTTGAATTTTTATTAAGTCATCGTAATTTTTTACATTTTTAATTTGCGAAAATGCATGTAAACTAAAAATTACAAAAAGAGATGTACTTACTATTTTCATATCTCAAATTTATCTACTTAAAGGGGATTTTATTGTAACCTAAGTATATACTGCCAATAAG
>CAIWKU010000492.1 GCA_903913355.1 uncultured Bacteroidota bacterium
GAGTTGGCTTTACTGGCAATGGGATTTGTTCATCCCCAGCGAGAAGGCTTGCTTACTCAATTAGATGTAGGTCTGGACGAAAGAGGAAATGTGAAGGCCGACGAACAATCCTTTCAAACCAATATCCAGAAAATATTTACTGCTGGCGATATGCGCCGTGGTCAGTCGCTGGTAGTTTGGGCCATTAGCGAGGGAAGAGAATGTGCCAGAAAAGTAGATGAGTACCTGATGGGAGGATCTGTACTGGAATCAAAAGACAAAAGTTATTTATTGGGAGTCTGATTTAAAAACAATTTATTCACTTATCTTGAAAATGCCTGTAATCAATTACAGGCATTTTCATTTTCCTATTACACTGAAAAACAATCTTTTAGGATATTATAATTAATAATATTTTACACATTATTTATATTTATATGTTATTTTTTATTTCAATCAGTAAAAATATTTTTCCTAATTTAGCCATAGTATTTATTTATATAATATTAATTTAATATTACAAGAAACCAATCGATTATGTCGAAAGTACGTATCAAACAGGTAGCCCCATTTGTACTATTGATTCTGGTAGCCATCGCTGCTATTTTTACTCCCTCCTTTCCGAATTTTACAGATGGTGGTAAGTATAGTAGTGCTGATATTGCCTGGATACTGGTAGCAACAGCCTTAGTTTTTTTAATGACACCGGGCCTTGCCTTTTTTTACGGTGGAATGGTTCACAGGAAAAACGTGATTTCTACCATGATCAAAAGCGTGGTAGCTGCTGGAGTTGTCAGTATTTTATGGATATTTATCGGGTATAGCCTTTGTTTTGGTCCAACCATTGGTGGTTTTATTGGTAATCCACTAACCCATCTTTTTTTCAAGGGGGTGAATTCAGGTGCACCCTGGAGTCTGGCCCCTACTATCCCACTCGGTTTATTTGCGCTGTTTCAACTAATGTTCGCGATCATTACTCCTGGCCTTGTAGTTGGTGCAGTAGCAGAGCGTATCCGCTTTACTTCCTATATCCTGTTTATTGCCTTGTTTAGTCTTCTGGTATATGCACCCATTGCGCACTGGACCTGGCATCCTGAAGGTTTCTTATTTAAAATGGGAGTACTCGATTTCGCAGGCGGAACAGTAGTGCATATTTCTGCCGGTTGCGCCGCTCTGGCCGGAGCACTGGTACTCAAACAAAGAAAATCTCATCTTGAAAATAAAGAAATCCCTCCTGCTAATATTCCTTATGTATTAATTGGAACAGGTTTATTATGGTTTGGCTGGTTCGGGTTCAATGCAGGTTCTGCTTTAAGTGCGAATGCATTAGCCGTATCTGCTTTTGGCACTACCAATACGGCTGCTGCTGCAGCAGGTTTATCCTGGATGTTCTTTGACGTGGTTCGTGGCAAAAAACCTTCTGTACTCGGGTTTTGCATTGGTGCGGTAGTTGGTCTGGTTGCGATTACACCAGCAGCCGGTTATGTAGCTTTACCCCAAAGTATTTTTATTGGCGTAGTAGCAGCCATTATCTCTAATCTGGCTGTTTATTACAAAGGCAAATCCTCATTAGATGATACGTTAGATGTATTTCCTTGTCATGGTATTGGTGGTATGGTTGGCATGCTGATGACCGGCATATTTGCTACCAAATCAGTAAATAGTGGCGGGGCTGACGGCTTATTCTATGGAAATGCTTCTTTTTTTCTCATCCAGGTAAAAGCTTTGCTGATCGTAGTCGCTTATAGTTTTACAGTTTCTTTCCTGATCTTCAAATTTATCAACTTTATTTTGCCTTTGCGGGTTAGTCAGGAAGAAGAAGAACTGGGACTGGACGCATCCCAGCACAATGAAAAATATGGAAGAACTCCACAGGTTTTATAAAAAATGAGGTACAGCCATTTCGCGAACTTCTGACCAAGTTTGCAGGCTGTACCCTTTATGGTTCATGATAAACCATTACAAAAATAAACGCTTTGCATCATAAAAGACTCAATTTATCATGCAAAGCGTTTATAGTTTTGCTCTCTTAACCTGCATTTCCAATGCAGTCTGTTAGGTTTTATTATTCCCCGCCAATTAATCATTCCCTGTTATCAATTATTAATTAATTTACCAACTCAAGTTGGAGAAATGAAATTGCTGATCAAACCGATTCAGTTCATCTATTGTATCTATGCCCTCGTAACATTCATATTGGTAATGCTTATGGTATTTCCATTTGTGATTATTTCCCTGCTTTGGGGAAATATTACCGGAGGCAATATGATTTACCAACTATGCAGGCTTTGGGCAAGCATCTGGTACTTACTCATAGGAATCCGTCATAAAGAAATTTACGAATTTCCACACGACAGAACCCGTCAATATATTTTTGTAGCCAACCATATTTCTTATATGGATATTCCCCCTGTGGTATTAATTGCTCACCAACCGGTTAGGATATTAGGGAAATATGAAATGGTTAAGATTCCGGTATTCGGCTGGATCTACCGGGCAGCGGTAATACTGGTTGACCGAAGGAATTCTGAAACAAGGGCAAGAAGTGTTCGTGCACTCAAATCGGCTCTCAGAAATAATATCTCCATATTTATTTTCCCGGAAGGCACGTTTAATGAAACAAAGCAGCCCCTTAAAGATTTTTATGACGGTGCTTTCAGGATTGCTATTGAAACGGAAACCCCTATAAAACCGATTATCCTGGCCGATACACTTGACCGCCTCCATTATAAAGGCATTTTCGAATTGACACCCGGCGTTAACCGGGTGATTTATCTGGAAGAAGTACCGGTAAAAGGACTTACCCTGAACGATATACCAACACTGAAACAACAGGTATATAGGCAGATGGAGTCGGCCTTACAACGCTATCGGAACTATCCTTCCGCTTAAAGCTTATTTTTGAGTAAATTATCAACTTGTACGTAGAAGTTATTATACCATTAGCCCTTCCAAAAAATTATACCTGGGCAGTACCGGTTCAAATGCAGGGCTCTGTGCAACCCGGTGTTCGTGTAGAAGTTATATTGGGCAAGAATAAACGGTATGCTGGTATTGTAAAGCAGGTGATCTATACAAAACCCGCATCTTTTACCCCAAAAGATATCCTGAATGTATTGGATCAGGAGCCTTTGCTTCACCCACATCAATTGAAATTATGGGAATGGATGGCGGACTATTATATGTGTACCGAAGGAGAAGTAATGCAGGCGGCTATTCCTGCAAATCTCAAACTATCTAGTGAAAGTATCCTGATCTGGAACGACGAAAGAAGCCTGAATTTCAGCGATCTGTCGGACACAGAATACCTGGTTGCAGAAGCTTTGGAATTAAAAAAAGAGTTACACTTAATTGAAGTGCAACAGATATTAGATGTGATGAATGTTTACCCGGTAGTTAAAAAATTGATCGAAAAAGGTATTTGCTATGTTTGGGAGGAATTAAAAACTAAATACAAGGCAAAAACAGAAACTTTCATCACCCTCAACCCTATCTATCGTGATGAAGAGAAACTGGCAGATCTTTTGAACAACTGGAGTAAAGCACCCAAGCAAATGGAGTTGCTTTTATCTTATCTACACCTGGTAAGGGCTGAAGGAGAAGTTA
>CAIWKU010000493.1 GCA_903913355.1 uncultured Bacteroidota bacterium
GTTGCATTTTTACAATCTACAAAGCGTTTTTTTTCTCATGTGCATTATACGGCCCCGATTTCTATCGGGGCTTTCTTTTTGGCAAGGAACTACCCGGATTGCCCGCGCTTGTTTATCTTTGCACAAAACCCTTTGTATGCCCTCATTTGATATTGCCAGTGAAGTTGACCTGCAAACACTGGATAACGCCATCAATACCGTAAAAAAAGAGATCAGTACCCGTTATGATTTCAGGGGTTCGCCCGTTACGATTGAACTGGATAAAAAAACCTATGTGCTTTCGCTGGAAGTGGAAAGCGATATGAAAATGAAACAACTGATTGATGTATTGATCAGCCGAGCCATGAAACAAGGGATTGATGCCGGTGCTTTTGATTTTACCAAAGATGCTTACCCAAGCGGAAAAGTGGTTAAAAAAGAAGTTTCGGTTAGAAATGGATTGAAACAGGATGATGCCAAAAAGATCGTAAAAATGATCAAAGATGGCGGGTATAAGGTGCAGGTGGCCATTATGGACGATATTATCCGGGTAACCGGCAAGAAACTGGATGATTTACAGGAAGTTATCGGGATCTGTCGTACCAATAATTTCGGGATTCCGCTGCAGTTTGTGAATATGAAAAGCTAGCAAAGGCGACGAAACCTGAATTTCATTTGGAAATCAGGCATTTCAGCCGTAATTTTGCACCTCTTTATAATAATCGTACGGCCAAATCCGTACAACCTAAACCCAAAAGTTATGAAACAAGGTATCCATCCGGAAAGTTATCGTTTTGTTGTTTTCAAGGATATGAGTAATGGCCATACTTTTATGAGCCGCTCTACAGCCAACACCAAAGAAACCATTCAATGGGAAGATGGCAAAGAGTATCCACTGGTTAAATTGGAAATTTCAAATACTTCTCACCCTTTTTATACCGGTAAGAATGTATTGGTTGATACAGCAGGTCGTATCGACAAGTTCAAAAAACGTTATGCCAAGAAAGACTAATCTTTCTTTCAAAATACGTAAAGGTCCCGGTAGATTTACCGGGATTTTTTTTGCCCATACACGAAGTCTACTCTCAGGCAAACAGATCGATTACCCTGTATTCTGAAACCCTGCAAACATTACCTTTGCAATTCATTTAATGACCATGAAACTGGATATACTTGCTTTTGGTGTTCATCCTGATGATGTGGAGCTGGGCTGCTCGGGTACTTTGATGGCCGCGATTGCCGATGGTAAGAAAGTAGGCATTATTGATCTTACCCGGGGCGAACTGGGTACCCGGGGCACCGTTGAAACCCGTAAAGCCGAAGCCGCACGCGCCGCCGAAATCATGGGCGTTACCATTCGAGAGAACCTGGATATGCCGGATGGATTTTTTCAGAATGATGAACTCAATCAACGAAAAGTAATTACCGCCATCAGAAAATACCAGCCTGATATCATACTGGCCAATGCCCCCGAAGACAGGCACCCCGATCATGGTCGCAGTGCCAAACTGGTGGCTGATGCAGCTTTTCTTGCAGGACTGCGTAAAATTGAAACATCCGTAAATGGAGTGAACCAAGCCATCTGGAGATCGAGTTATGTTTTTCATTATATACAGGATCGGTTTATCCAACCTTCTTTTGTGATTGATATTACCGATTATATGGATCGGAAAATTGAATCGGTATTGGCTTATTCCACGCAATTCTTTAACCCAGATAGTCAAAACCAGGAGCCACAAACTTATATTTCCTCTCCTCAATTTTTGGAAACGGTTAAGGCAAGGGCCTTGATGTTAGGAAAGAGGATTGGGGTTGGCTATGCGGAAGGATATATTACAGAGAAGATTATTGGGCTGAAAGGTTTTGATGCAATTATAAAAGAAAAAACATAAATACCATTATGTTTTGGAAAAGATAGCATGACGATTTTTTCTCTGCGTTCCTTGCGATTCTCCGCGTTCTTTGCGTAGCTGCTTTTACAGTCATCTAGAAAACCAGCTACGCAGGGAACGCAGGGAACCGCAAAGAACGCAGAGAGGGATGTAAGTTGATATAGAAATTACTTAATAGTTAATTACCCAGCCACTATGCATTTAGTAAAAATTGGTCTCGTACAAATGACATGCACGGCTTCGAAGGAAGAGAATTTTTCGAAGGCGGTTTTGAAGATTCGGGAAGCTGCCGCGAAGGGGGCACAGATCATTTGTTTGCAGGAATTATTTACCTCGCTGTATTTCTGCGATACGGAGGATTATACACATTTTACCCTGGCAGAAGCGATACCGGGGGCCACTACCGATCATTTGGGAAAACTGGCAGCTGAGTTGGGTGTGGTAATCATTGCTTCACTGTTTGAGAAAAGGGCACAGGGTATTTATCATAATACAACGGCAGTATTGGATGCGGATGGTGCTTACCTGGGTAAGTATCGTAAAATGCATATACCGGATGATCCGGCATTTTATGAAAAATTCTATTTTACACCCGGCGACCTGGGATATAAAGTTTTCAAAACCAAATACGCCAATCTGGGTGTATTGA
>CAIWKU010000494.1 GCA_903913355.1 uncultured Bacteroidota bacterium
CAGCAATTACGAAAGACCTTATGACCATTATGATAACCAAATATCAAAAAGACTTTCAGCTATCATTAGCGAATGATATTCAGGAAATATTAAAGGAGATAAACGAGCAAATGAAGTCCAGGCAGAATTAAAAATTTCTTCCTCAGTTTAGGCACTAATGTAGAACGCAGCTACACAGATAAAATTTTATATATAAACAAGTACATCTCTTTGTAAACTTGTTATTCAGGTATTAAAGACAGAAGTAAATAATGAGCCTACATAGTAGTATCAACTGCTTATAATGACTACACTAAATTCCTGTTAATGACTAACCAATAGAGTGACTGCTTGCTATGTTATTGCACAGGTTAAGTATATATCATAATTACAAATAATCCTTTTAACAATCACTTCACAAAGCATCATCTGTTAACTGATATATCTTGTATTGGATTTCTGAGCCAACTACTGTAATTTGGCTTAGCAACTATCACTATGACATTTTTAAAATCGATACGAATCATCTGGACTTTTTATAAAAGTTTTATTCTTGCATCACTCCTCATGGATATCTGCTGTATAAGCTTATTAGTAAAAAACGGGATTAGTATTTTTTCAATTATTTTTTGGCTAAAAATTTCGACTCTTGCGCTAACTTTTTATTTCATTAATTTATACAAATCCAAAGAATACTATTATTACCGGAATTTAGGTATTTCTAAAAACTTGCTTTGGATTAGTATTTTGGTTTTTGATTTTTCCTTTTTTATTTTTCTTATCATTCAGGTCAATAAATTTACATGAGTCATATTCTGGAAGCAGACGGTATTCAACTCCAATTTGGCAACAGACGAATTCTGTCCAGCATTTATGTAAAATGTGAAACAGGAAAAATTACAGGTCTGCTTGGAAGAAACGGACAGGGAAAATCCTGTTTAATGCAAATCATGTATGGAACCCTCGAATGTGAGAAATCAGTAAGGGTGGATAAAATATCCATTAAGGAAGTATTCAAAAGGCCTGACCTGGTACTATATCTTCCCCAGTTCAACTTTATACCCAGGTCTCTTTCTGTAAAAAGGGTATTTCAGGATTTTGGGGTTGATTTCGGAGAGTTTGCAGACAGGTTTCCAGAGTTTGAAGCAAAATATAAGTCAGGTATCCAAAACCTCTCCGGTGGAGGGCATAGGTTAGTGGAGTTATATATGATTATTAAATCCAAATCACATTTCGCTATGCTTGATGAGCCTTTTACCCATTTGAGCCCGGTAATGGTTGAAAAGGTGAAGGATTTGCTTTTGGAAGAAAAGAAGAATAAAGGCTTTCTGATAACTGATCATATGTATAGCCAGGTGGTTGACATTTGTGATCATTTATATGTGCTAGCAAATGGGAGAACTCACCTAACTAAGGATTTGGCCGATATTGAGACATTGGGGTATGCCAGGATATAGCATTTCATAAAATATATTGCAACAATACAAGGTTGATTCTAATCTTAATATATCAAAAGTGAAAAAATACTGTCTATTTCTACTCCTTTCTTTTAACGCATAGCAGTGCATCAATACTTCCCAAAATAACCGATTAGATAGCGGCAGGTTTACAAATATTGAAGCAAAATTAGATCAAATTACCATGAGCATGGATACCAAAGTAACTGCTTACCGTGGCGGTGCAAATATTAATGGTGTTCCAGTACCTGTAAACAAAATTGAACTGAGAAATGTAAATGTGTTAATTGGCA
Organism: uncultured Bacteroidota bacterium; assembly: GCA_903913355.1. GTDB lineage: Bacteria > Bacteroidota > Bacteroidia > Chitinophagales > Chitinophagaceae > Sediminibacterium. Next base: position 1,730 of record CAIWKU010000494.1, read on the forward strand.
AAGTAGAACCAAATGTGCCTGAAGTGCTTCTGCATATCAGATAATGATCAGCACTTGCTGAAGCAGTAAATGATATTGTAACTTTGTTAGTATCCGGAGTTAAAGTTAAAACAGCAGGTTGTGCTAAAGGAGTACTGCATA
>CAIWKU010000495.1 GCA_903913355.1 uncultured Bacteroidota bacterium
AACACCTGTACTTATCTAACCAACAACCATGCATTGATAGCTAAAAAAAAGGAAAAGACTTCTATTTTCCTTTTAGTCCCATATTACCCAATAATTCATACTTGGACAACGGTTTAGCACCTCACCCATTCGTTTCTATTTACCAGCTAAATCATTGATTATCCATTCAATTTTGAGTTCCTAGTAGCTAAATTTTGTTGATTTCAGTTGCGAAGATTTCCAAAGCTAAATACAACAGTCTATTTGTTTGGCCCTATTGAGTCGTGTTTTTGTCGTAAATAATTCTAGGTTCACCCACAGTTTACCCACAGTTCACCCACAGTATACCCACATTCTAGTGGGTAACATATGGGTAAACAGTGGGTTAACTGTCTTTATATAGCGAACTTATTAATAACTAAACGCATTGTTATCGGAGTAACTATTAAGTGGGAGAACATCATCAGTCGAATGGTTTGTGGGTGAGATTTACGGGCTGGTATTTCTTGATTGCCATGTATAAAATCATTGTTTTACACTTAGTATAGAACAGATTACTTTATACCAGTATTTATGAAAGTGAATATGATCACTACTTAACACTTTTTTCTATCAGTTAAGAATGCTGGAATTTGTAGGCCAGAGGAACAACCATAACAAGAAAATATATTGTACAATCAGAATATACTTCTTTACTTTAAGCTATGAAACGGATTATCCCTCTTCTTATCTGTTCTCTACTTGGAGCATGCAGAACCAGTAGGATGGAAACAACTGCTATTATTAAGGTTCTCGAAACAGAATCCGCCAGCTGGCGAAACAGAGATTCTGCCACGCATGCTGATTGTTGGTATATTCAACCGTATAGCAGTGTATTGGTTTCTACAACAGATGGGAAAACCCTGGATATTCCCGCAACTGCGATGATAACGGCCAGTCCTGAACGAATGGGTAATGGTGGCAGTGCGGTTAATAGCCAATACAAGATAAGTGTTCAGGGCAAGTCAGCATGGGTAAGCCATCATGAAGAGTCCACCGATAAGGATGGAAAAAAATCCTATTCTTATGAGATCAGGATGCTGGAAAAAATAAATGGTCAATGGAAATTAGTTGGTCAGTCTATCCATATGCTTAAATAACATATTCTCTTACACTAGCAAGGGTTGTTGGTCAGGCGACCAACAACCCTTGCTGCGAAAATACTTTAGTCTTTTACATTAGTATAATGAACAGGCTTCTATAATTCCATTCGCCTTATAGCCGTTGTTTGTCGCCTATGCCGTTGTTGGTCGCCTGACCAACAACTTTTTCAATGTGATGAAAATATTTTAATCCTTCACATCAGTATTATTCACAGGTTTCTCATAATTCCATTCGCTTTTTATCAACTTCCTTTTTTCAGGATACACTTCATCACAAGTATTTCCTTCATACAATCTGCCATTCTTCATTACATATTTAATGGAGTTGGTATTACGTATATTTAGTAATGGGTTTTTATCAAGGATAATCAAGTCGGCTAATTTACCTACTTCAATACTTCCCAGGTCTTTATCCAAACCCAAACCTGTTGCACCGAGAATGGTGGCTGTTTTCAACACATCCATATTTCGCATGCCACCACTTTGCATAGCCCACATTTCCCAATGATACCCCAGGCCCTGAAATTCGCCATGGCTGCCAATACCGGCTAAACCATTGGCTTCTACTAACGCCTTCATTGATTTGGCATGTTTTGGAAATACATGTTCTTCTTTCATAAACCAGCCCTCGCTTACCCTTCTTGTTTTTCCAGCCAACTCTTCATACGGCATAAAGTACTGCATCTTACTATCATGGTAAGGGTCTTCTGTTTCCCAAAAATAATTTTCTGCAAATGGGCCACCATAGGAAACTAACAATGTGGGGGTAACAATCATTTTGGATTGCGCAATAGAAGTAATCACATCTTTATATAAAGGATAGATCGGAATAGCATGTTCATGACCCGGATAACCATCCAATAAATTCGTCATATTTAATTTAAAATTCAATCCTCCCTCTGTTGTAGGCATCAGTTGCTGATTTCTGGCGGCATTTATGATCAACTCGCGTTGTTTACGATTACCTGCCAGATACATTTTGATGTATTTGGTATGGTAATATTTGCTGTATTGTTTCAATACACTTTCCGCTTGCGCTGAATCTTTGATATTATAATCCCAAAAACCTACACCTGGTCCTGTTGAATATATTCGGGGTCCTACCATTTTGCCCGCTTCCACCATATCACCGTAAGTCAATACATCTGTTGTGGCCGTTTGTGGGTCGCGCGTGGTGGTTACACCATAAGCCAGGTTGGTTGCATAGATCCATATTTGATTTTTCTGGATACCCCAGTTTGGCCACATATGCGAATGGGTATCTACAAAACCCGGCGTAATGGTTTCTCCACTCATATCCATCACTTTTGCATCTGATGGTACTTTAAAAGAGCCATGTTTGCCTACCGCTTTGATTCGGTTGTTTACAATTAAAATATCCCCATTCTCAATCACTTCATCCTTGTTCATGGTAATAATGCGAGCCCCTTTTAATAAAACAGTTCCTGCAGGCATATCTTTCTGATAAAATACACTTACCTCTGTTTCAGATGCTTTGTAATTCGGGTCTTCTTTTTTTACAGCAATCGGTTGTTTCGTTTTTGAGGTATCTGCTTTAACGATATCCTGTTTTGCTTTTTCTAAAGAATCGGCTAAACGTTTTGTTTCTTCTTTCTTTGCTGTTTTTACACTGTCTTCAAAAAATTCTGCCCGATCAATATCATATACAAAGTGGGATGCGCCCAGACTCCAGTGCACTTTTTTCCCATCGTCTTCCCATGTTGGAAACTCGCCACCCAATTCGGTTAACTTACGGGCAGGAAATTGAGCAGAGCCGGCATCTGCAAGGGATAGATTAACCACTTTTCCTGTTTGCGGTATGGTAAATACATATATTTCATTATTGACTTGCGCCAATGCTTTTTTACCTATCGGTGAAATCGTAATCGTACCCGCAGAAGATGGCATACTCATCTCCATAGCCTCTGTTTCATTCTGATTCAACAAACAATTATCTCCGGCCTTTAGTTTGTCTTTCCAATTGCTCATACCTGCCGTGGTAATACCCGTAACATGTGCAATTGTTTTTTCGTCTGTACCATCCCATTTAATGGATAATAAATTCCCATTCCCGTTGTTCAAATAAATCCTATCGTTAGTTCCTTTTACAAAATGTAGATTACCTCTTCCATTTGCTTTATCAATCACTGTGATACTACCACCGGTAGAAGCTATCCAGCATATTTCATCTTCAGATTCGTTATAGCCAGGACCGATCGAATTTTTATATGCCTGTGCTTTGCTTCTGAGAAAAACAATTTTATCGCCTTCGTTATTATATACCGGGTTTTGGTAAAACCCATTTAATACAGTTAGCTTTTGCTGGTTGCTGCCATCTGAATTTATTTTGAATAAATTGCCTCCGTCAGCATTCCAGGTAGTGAATACAATCGTTTTCCCATCATTGCTCCAGACAGGTTGTGCTTCAGTAAACTCATTGGAAGTAATTCTTTTTGGGGTACCATTTGGATAATCCATCACATATAACCTGTTCAATACCGTAAACGCCAGCCTTTTTCCATCGGGAGAAGGAACGGCATCCCGTATTTGTGTGGCCAATTGATGGGAAGTATCTTTTACAGGATACTTAAATTCTAATCTAGCCCCCAATTCCAATTCAACATCTACTTCAAAAGGAATTTCTACAGCGGGTGACCCATCAATAGGAATTCGATGAATTTTTCCACCATAAGAGGCAATGATATTTTTACTGTCTGGGGTAAAACACATACCAGGCAATACCCCCATCGTGGCTATCGACTCCTGATCATCCCTTTGAATAGGATATGCCAACCATTTCTCATCACCGGTTTCTATATTACGTAATACCAATCCTGTTTTGTCTTCATATCGGCTACCATACACCAACCATTTACCATCTTTAGATAAAACGGGTGTAAAGGCAGAGCCATATCTTGAAGTAATCGTAGTTGTTTTAGCGTTGTTCCTATCGTACACCCCCAGTTGATATTGTGGCATGGATGCGTTATAATTCCATGGACCAAACCGGCGTGAAAAATAAATATATCTTCCATCTGCGCTAAGTGCGGGATCAATGGTTTTTAAATTAGCCGGCTGATCAATCAACTGAACACCACCACCTCCATTTTTATGTATCATATATAATTGGATATTCAGTCGCCCCTTTGAATAGACGATATAATCCCCATCCGGCGTCCAGGTGGCCGAAGGATAATTCTGGTCATTATCTTTCGTTAACTGCACTGTATCTTTCTTCTCAAAATCAATATACCAAAGGTTTTCAGCGCCGCTTCTGTCTGAAGTAAACAATAATCTTTTTCCATCCGGACTATAGCGTGGATGTGTATCAAAGGCCAGACCTTTGGTTATTTGTGTGGCTTTTCCACCAGTTGCGGGAACGGTATAAATATCTCCCATAAGATCGAACACGAGAGTTTTTCCATCTGGACTTATATCTAGGGATGTCCAGGTTCCTTCATTGGTGCTAAAATTAATTTTACGTTGTGGTTTAGTAGGCAAATCTTTATACTGTGTATATTTCACAGAATTCTTAGCTGTAGTATCGTTATATTTTTTTATAGAATAGGCATCGTAAAAATCTAAGGCTTTGCTTTGTGTAAGAGCCGTTAATAAAAATACAGAGATGGCCAAGACATGTTTAGCATGTTTCATGCAGTTAGTTTTAGAAAAGTAAAATAATATAAAATTCGGAAAATGACTATTTTTTCTATGCTGTTGTTGGCAGCCTGACCAACAACAGCATTAAAAAAAGATCTTTTCAAAAAAGCCCCATTAATAATAAATAATATTCTCAAAACCGTTGTTGGTCGCCCGACCAACAACGAGATTGTTAAATAGTTCTATTTCAAAAAGGTTCCATCTATAATAAATAATGTTGCACCATCTGGC
>CAIWKU010000496.1 GCA_903913355.1 uncultured Bacteroidota bacterium
AAAATAAACCATGCAACGCTTTGGTTTAATTGGTTTCCCACTATCCCATTCTTTCTCTCAGAAATATTTTACTGAGAAATTTGTAGAATTGGGACTAACCGATTATGTATACGAAAATTTCTCCTTAGAAAATATAGAGGAACTTTTTACCGTATTAAAAGACCCATCATTGCGGGGGTTTAATATTACAATTCCCTATAAGAAACAGGTGATCCCTTTTCTTTCTGGATCTTCTGATGTCGTGTCGAAAATAGGCGCTTGTAATTGTATACAAATCAACGATGGGCAGTTAACAGGGTATAATACGGATGTAGTAGGATTTGAACAATCCTTAGTTCCATTCTTAAAACCCAACCATTCAAAGGCCTTGGTTTTCGGAACGGGGGGAGCATCAGCAGCTGTTGTATTTGTGTTGGAAAAACTCAATATCCCTTTTCAATTTGTTTCCAGGAGTGTATCTGACAAAGTAATACCTTATGAGAAAATTGATGAATCAATCCTTTCCACCCATCATCTCCTGATTAATACAACTCCTTTGGGGATGTATCCAAATATTGAGGAATGCCCGGATATTCCTTACGATTTACTGGGTCCGCAACATCATTTATACGATCTGATTTATAATCCTGCACAAACAAAATTCCTGGAGAAAGGGGCTTTACAGGGTGCAAGTACCCAGAACGGACAGGAGATGCTCATACTACAAGCCGAAGAAAGCTGGAGAATATGGAACAGTTAATCAGTAATTAATTTGATAGTATTCTTCGTATAACTATTCTGCCCTCAACCTCTTTTCAATTCAGCCATAACGTCTTCCGGAATAGGCACTTTTGTTTTGGTGGTATAGTCAAAGCAAATCATCCCTGTTTTAGCCCGGCCAGCAAGTACCAGTCCGGTTTCTTCAACTAATTCTAATTGATAGAAAAGATCAAAACCCAGTTTGTCAAAATCATCAGCAGCTACAGAAATTTTTAGTTTATCTCCATAACTCAATTCCTTTTTAAATTCTACAGCAACATCCGCCATAATCAATCCTGCGCCGGCAAACGATAATTCTTCAAAACCATGTGAGCGTAAGAATTGCTGCCTGGCTTCCTGTATCAAGGAAAGAAAGCTATCATTTCCAACATGGCCACCATAATTCAGGTCTGTTATACGAATAGTAAGTAGGGTAGAGAAATGAAAACTACCTGGTAATTTGATTTTGATCCTGTTCATGCGTTTTTCTGGCTTAAAAAATGAATAAGTTGGGTAACGGCTTTTTTTCTATGACTATATAGATTTTTTTCTTCCATAGTCATTTCTGCAAAACTCTTATTTGCTCCATCAGGAACAAATACCGAATCATATCCAAAACCTTGTAATCCTTTTTGTGATCCACTTATTTTGCCCTCACATACCCCCGTAAACAAATACTCTTTTTCGTTTAGTATTAGTGAAATAACCGTTCTGAAACGGGCGCTTCTGTCTGTTAGTCCCTGTAACTTATGTAGTAATTTATCGATGTTTTCCTGAAAATCCCTTGCATCCCCTGCATATCTTGCACTTTTTACACCAGGTTCACCATCTAAGGCAGCTACTTCCAGACCGGTATCTTCACTAAAACAATTTTCACCGGTCAGGCGATGAATGGTCATCGATTTTTCTGTGGCATTAGCTTCTAATGTATCATGTGGTTCTGGAATATCAATATCAATCCCCGCTTCTTTCAAAGTAATAATATCAAACAGGTTACCCGTAACCGCTCTGATTTCATCAACTTTATGCTGGTTGTTAGTAGCAAAGATCAGTTTTGTGTGCATAGAAAATTATTGGAATGAATGGAATATAAAACGTGTTTTTGTAAGTAATGTCCCTGCTCCAACAAAGGATGATCGAATTCTCCGGTTTTCTGCATTCCAATCTTTTTCATTATCTGCTCTGAACGTGTATTTAGAACAGAGGTAAATGAATGAATAGCGGAGAATTGTAAAGTCCTGAATCCATACGCCAAACAGGCTTTTGCTGCTTCAGTGGCAAAGCCCATTCCCCATTGATTCCTGGACAATCGCCAGCCGATTTCAATACAGGGAGTGAAATCAGCTTCAAACTTTGGATGTGCAAAACCTGTAAACCCTATAAAAGAATGGGTATCCTTTCTTTCAAGTGCAAAAAGTCCGTATCCATCCTGTTTAATATTTTTTTGAATAATATCGATATGCTGTCTGGTTTTTTCTTCACTAAATACAGATGGGAAATACTGCATCACTTCTTTATCCTGATTCATTGAAATATAAGTGGAGAAATCAGTTGCTTTCCATTGCCGGAGCAATAGCCTTTCCGTTTCTATAAAAATAATTGGCGCCATCGAAAATAGATTAGCTGATCGAAAACATTTTCTTAAGGCTTAACCATAATCTGCTTTTTTCCAGTTTGGCATCCTGGGTATTTCCCAGCATGGTTTCTAGTGATGGAGCGAAGAGTAACTGACAGTTATCATACTGTTGCACCTGATAAAATGGAATGGTAAATGGAAGGGTTAACTGTTTGGCACTTACTTCAAATAGGAGTAGAAATTGTGGACTAAGCTTTTCTTTTAATACTAAATAGTTGAGAGGGTCTTTTTCATAGTTTACAATAGCCACATCTCCCAGATTTAATTTACAGGCACCCAGAATGGCAGACAGAAATTGCAGCGACTCATCTTTCAAATAAACGGCCTCTTTATCATTTACCACCAGCGTAATATATTTTTTATTGGTACCCAGATACCATTCCTTTTTTTGAATAGGCTGATCGGGCTCATCTTTAGTTTTTTTTAAAGCCGGCTGGCAATCGGGCAGAATAACAAGACTATGCTTGTACATATCTGCTATGAGGAAATCGGGTAGCTGATAATTTTCAGTATTCATGGGATTTAAAAATAATAACGACTGTTAGTTTTGTATTTTTTTGTTTCTTTGCATCAAATATAAAGCTATGGTAGCAGCACCGGTCATAAACATTACAAAAGTAGAAACAAGTAAGTTAACAAGAACCAGTCTTGAAAACCTTCCATTTGGTCGTTTTTTTACAGATCATATGCTGGAGGCTGATTATGAGAATGGAGAATGGAAAAATGTGGAAATTAAACCCTATCAACCCCTTTTATTGGAGCCATCAACAGCAGCCCTGCATTATGGACAGGCTATTTTTGAAGGGATTAAAGCGTATAAATATGAAGACGGAACAGCCGCGATCTTTCGTCCGATGGATAATTATAAACGATTCAATATTTCAGCAGAACGAATGCAGATGCCGGCAGTACCGGAAGAAATTTTTATGGAAGGTATGCGCATGTTGATAGAACTGGATAAGAATTGGATTCCTTCATTACCAGAGCATTCACTATATATCAGGCCTTTTATGTTTTCGACAGATGCCGTGATAGGTGTAAAACCTTCTGAATCTTATAAATTCATCATCCTGCTGAGCCCTACCGGTCCATATTATGCCGCTCCCATGAAAATTTATGTGGAGGAAAAGTATACGCGTGCTGCTCCGGGGGGAGTGGGGTTTTCCAAAAATGCCGGAAATTATGGCGCAAGTATGCTGGCAACCTCAATAGCTAAAAAAGCGGGATATGACCAGGTATTATGGACAGATGCATTTGAGCATAAATACTTACAGGAGGTAGGTACGATGAATGTATTCTTCATCATTGGTAACAAAGCCATTACCCCTTCATTAGAAGATGGAACGATATTGGCAGGTGTTACGAGAGATAGTGCTATTGTGATTTTAAGGGAAATGGGATTGGAAGTAATTGAGCAAAAATTTAGTATTGATGAATTGATAGAGGCGCATGTTGCCGGACAACTTCGCGAAGTATTTGGAACAGGTACGGCAGCTACGATTTCAATGATCAAGGAATTGCGGTATAAAGAATATGATATGCTTTTTGATACAGATAGCTGGAAAGTAGCTCCTGAATTAAAAAAGCGGTTAAATGCCATCAGGGATGGTCAGGCGCGGGATACACATGGATGGATGATGGCTATCTAGTAAACCACTTCAATAAATTGTAAAGGATTTATTCTTGAACAATTACTTCCTGTGTAAAGACAATATTTACTTTCTCATTGTCTTTACACAGGATTTTTTCCATAACTGTTCATTAATTTTTAATCATTTTGCAAATGGTATTTTGGTCGCCTGAAATAACTTGTATAAAGTAAACCCCGGCAGACAGGTCACGAATAGATACCTGAACTTTCCCTTCTTTTTGAATACCTAATGGAATTATTTTCTGAACATTACCCAAGAAATCAAGAATGCGGATAAATGAAAGACTGGATTCAGCAGAGCGATACAGTATATTTATTTTTTCGGTTGCTGGTATGGGTGAAATGCTGGCAAATAGTTTTCTTTCTGTCGATAAATTTTCTACTTCCGGTTTTCGACTGGTTATCTCAAAACGGTGATCTCCAAAACTCGCGGTATCTTTACTTCTCTCAAAATAGTAACAACTATCTTTTTCTATCACCATCCATTTATGTAAAAACTTATCATGAAGTTGTAAAGTATTGACTGGAGGCAGGTTCGTCTTGGCAACCCTTAGTCGAAATTTTCCAGTTTCAACAGTTTGTATGCCTAGGTGTATTTCAGATTCATTATTTACCGGACGGGTATCTATTGATAATTGTTTTTCCTCTTTACTAAAACTATATAAATTCATTTCAGGGCTGCTTATTTTCTCGGCATCCTGTTTGTCAAAATTATTTTTTGCACTGTCTGAATAGATTAATATCCATCGGTCGTAGAATATACTATCCGATTCGAGTCTTAGTTCTAAATAGTGCGCATCTATACTATTTACCAGTGATAAGCTATCCGACTCTCGTGCATTGGTTTTACAATTTTCAGTAAACAGGATTGTACTATTTGCGTTACTGGTTGCTTTCACAATAATTGCTTCAAATGGAGCAAGTACATACCTGCTTTGAAAGGGGATACTAGTATAACCACCCGCTCTTCCTTGTAATAAATTCCATACCCAAAAATGATTACCTACACCAGAACCCCTGGTAGTAAGCGAAACCTCTATAGGAGAAACATAGGGGTTTGAGATTAGTTGATAACCTGAAAACATTCCTTTTTGTAAATGGATTTCCTGATCACCGCTATTTACCGGGCCTGTAAATTTTACTAAAGCCCACGGGGATGCAGAAACCGGGTTATTGGGAAGATTAGGCGGATCAGTATCCAAATTTTGTCTTTCTTTTTTATGGAGCAATACCCTGATTCCGCTATATTTCTTCCA
>CAIWKU010000497.1 GCA_903913355.1 uncultured Bacteroidota bacterium
TTCTGTTACTATCACAAATACCACTCCTCAATTAGCTACTTATCAGTATCAATGGAATTTAGGAAATACTCAGACAACTAATCTAGTTCAACCTGGTACTGTAACCTTTCCTTCATCACTAAACAGAAAAGATACTACATATACTATTTCGCTGAAAGCGTTCCAATATTGCGACACCCTTACCTTTCAAAAACAGATTATCGTTAGCAGCAAAATAAAACCCGCTTTTACGGGAACAATTCTGAATAGTTGTTCTCCAATGAAAGTAATCTTTACCAACCAATCGGCCAGCAGTCAGGCACAGTATCAGATCAATTACGGAGATGGGGTAGATAGTATCACAGGTTCTACGGGCTCCTATGTACATATATACCATACAGGGAACCAAACTATTTTCTTAGCAAGAATACTGGCAACCAATGGTTGTGGAACTGATTCAGCAACTTTCCCTATTACCGCATTACCAAGTCAGCTGAAAACTGATCTTACACTGGCAGATACGGCTGCCTGTGGAACCCCTTTTACCCTGGTTCTGCATAACCAAACAAATACTTCCACCCAATACAAATGGGATTTTGGAGATGGCTCAACTATACAAACCACCAATACACCTGGCGATATTTCACACACATATCAACAGTCAGGTAGTTATTTAATCGCTAATACGATAAACGGCGTTTGTAGCGATTCAGTCATCTATAGAAAATTAAAAATCTATCCTTCCGTTAAAGCAGTATTCAATTCTCTGGTTAATAATAATTGTATTGGAATACCTATACAACTTCAGAATCTTTCAGACAGCACTCTTTCTTTCCAGTGGAATCTGAGTGATGGGTCTTTCTCAAACGTTTCCACACTTACTCATTCGTTCAGTCAGCCTGGTAATTATACTGCACAGTTAAAAGTATGGAGCATCTATTCTGATATTACCTGCTCAGATTCCATACAAAAAACTATTTCAATTGTAGCACAAAAAGCCGGTCATGTATCTATATCAGATACTATGGGAAGATGCCTGCCATTTACTGTTTCTTTTTCCAATATGGATACTCTCAGTATACAAACAAAATGGAACTGGGGAGATGGCACTGTTGGCACTGGTAATATTAGCTCACATATTTTTTCTACAAACGGGGACTATACAGTAACCATGCTGGCAATGCAAACAGGCGGTTGTATTTATCTGGATACGGCTGTAGTTCATATAAATGCACCTACAATAGGCCTTCAATATAAAGGTGGGAATTATTGCGGATCTAATACGACAATTGCTTTTACACCAGTTACCACACTTACTGATTCTATCCGCTGGGATTTTGGAGATGGAACTCTACTAACCAGCCCGGTCCAAAAAATCAACCACACCTATTCTACTCCGGGTATTTATTTGCCCAAGCTTACCCTGCTTAGTGCTAACCATTGTGCCATATCCATTTCTGCAAAAGATACGATTCAAATAGATTCAATAAAAACAGGCTTTAAAGTTGCCGCATTGAATGAATGTTCAAAAACGAATTACACATTTACAGATACCAGTTCCTCATTTTTTCCCATCACAAAAAGGAACTGGATGATTAATACAAGTTTACAACCAACGGCTGCCGGATTGATAAACCAAAAATCGGTTCAGCAAGTGTATACGAAAGCAGGAAATTATGAAGCAGGATTAACCGTTGAAAATAGTATAGGATGTAGTGCTACGCAAAATGCAAAGTTCAATGTCCAAATCTATGAATATCCACAGGCAAATATCAATGCCATCAGCGATGCATGCGCCTATAAATTAATGGAGATTAAATCGATTGTGAATTCGCAAGACTCCATTTCAAAAACATATTGGAATTTAGGTAATGGAATTACCGCAACTGATTCAGTTATCAGCATCCAATACTATTCGGCTGGTCAATATGGTTTACAGCTGGTTGTATCAACTGTGAATAGTTGCTATGATTCTGCTTACAAACAATTGAGTATTCATCCATTACCTACCATTTCGCTTCCTGCCAATAACTATGTTTGTAAAGGTAATGCGCTCGAATTGTCTGCCACAGGTGCTATGAGTTATATCTGGAAAGATCAAAATGATAGCATGATCTGCAGCAATTGTACTAGTCTTTCTATTCTACCATTAAAGAGTACCCAATATACTGTTATAGGATATAACCAATATGGATGCAGTAATACGATATCCACAAGTGTTCATGTGATAGAACCCTTTAAATTAACCTTGAAGCCTGCTGATTCAATCTGTATCGGTAGCAATAAATTAATAAATGTTTCAGGTGCTGCTACGTATGAGTGGCTGCCAACGCCTGGTCTTAGTAAATATAATAGTTCCGCTACTTACGCCTCTCCCGCTATTACAACAACCTATCAAGTAATTGGCAAAGACGCACTTCAATGTTTTGCTGATACAGCTTCTATTAAAATAGTGGTTGGAGAGCCAACTCCTATACATATTGGCAAGGATACCACGATTCCTTCAGGAGCTACTATTCAATTGAATACCGGTGCTCTTCCTTCAGATATCGTAGCCTGGCAATGGGGTGGGTTGGCAGAGTTTAGTTGTATCAATTGTGCTTCGCCTGAAGCTAAAGTAGTATTGGATGAACCCATTACTTGTAAAGCTACCAATCTATTCGGTTGTATAACTACAGATACTATCAATATAAAAACATTTTGTTCAGGTTCAGAATTGTTTGTACCCAATGCATTTACACCGGATGGTGATGGAGTAAATGATGTGTTAGTTGTACAGGGTCGGGGTATCAAATTGGTGAAAAGCTTAAAAATATTCAGCAGGTGGGGAGAATTGGTGTTTGAAAAAACAAATTTCCAGACTGGTGATAAATCTGCCGGATGGGATGGAAGGATTAGAGGCAAATTATCTAACACTGATGTATTTGTTTACTTGTGTGAGGCAGTTTGTGATAAGGGAAACTCATTTGTATTTAAAGGTAATGTGGCAATCATAAAATAAATCTCTTAAAAGAATCATCATGAAAAAAGCGCTACTCTTCTTCGTAACAATTGGTCTGTTTTCGCTGTGTCATGCACAGGATTTTACCTTTTCTCAATTCTATGAACAGCCTCTATTACGCAACCCGGCTCTGGCAGGTGTTTTTACCGGCGACCTGCGTGTATCTATGGCCTACCGTGATCAATGGGCTAGTGTTACCGTTCCCTTTAGAACAACAGCACTTGGCATTGAACATAAAATACCTATTGGCCAACATAATGACGTTCTCACCATCGGCTCTGAAATGAGTATGGATGCTGCCGGAGACATTCGCCTTAAAAGAACACAGATTCTACCTGTCATTAATTTTCATAAATCACTAGATGATGAAAAAGATACTTATCTCTCATTGGCATTTATGGGCGGTCCTGTTTTCAGCCAGTTCGATCCAACTCAATTGAAATTTGGAGATCAATTTGTGAACGGATCATATAGCGCTTCAAACGCAAGTTCACAAATCCTGACCAATACCGGTTATTCCTATTGGGATGTATCTACTGGGCTTTGCTTTAGCACACAATTAGGAAACCAAAATCGATTTTATGTAGCTGCCGGATTAGCCCATTTTGCCAAACCGGTTATCCATTCCTTAACAACCACTTCGGCAGATTTTTTATCTCCAAAATTCTCTTTGAATTTTGGATTAAGCGGAATGATGGGAGAAAGAGGACATTTTATCAGTTTTGCAGATTATATCACACAAAATGGTAGCAGGCAGATATTAGGAGGTGTATTATTTGGTATGGAAGTGAGTCAATACGAAGATGAAGAGCCCGTAATATTTTATGCCGGCAGTTTTCTAAGATGGGGAGATGCCATTATTCCTGCTGTAAAAATGGATTTCAATCATATGAGTATCGGTATAAGCTATGATGTGAATGTTTCAAAATTAAATACCGCTACCAATTGGCGCGGTGGACTTGAACTGACCGCTTCCTATCGTGGATTTCTGAAAATTAGGAATTCCACTTTGGACAGGGTTCGGTGTATCCGATTTTAATTAAAATTTTACTGCTTATATCCAGTGAGTTAACATAATTATCCTGTAAATTTTTCTTACCGCTGAATGACTAATGCCTATTTAATCAGTTAATAAAACACAGATCCGGGAATAGTTGTATTTTCATTGTCTAACAAATGATTATGCAGCAAGTTAATCACGGAAAAATTCGACAACTTAGTTTTTATGCAATCCTGGTTTTCCTGGGAATTTTCCTTTTTCTTCAGTTATCCTCTTTCTTACCCGCATTATTAGGCGCAGTTACTTTTTATATACTCATGCTGCGTCCAATGACTTATCTAGTTTATAAGAAAAAATGGAATAAGGGTTTAGCCGCTTGTTTATTAATGCTGGCCTCTTTTGTGGTGGTTTTATTACCGGTAAGTTTATTTGTCAATATTCTCTACGCTAAGATAGGCTTCGCGGTCCAGCACTCGAATGAAGTGATGACTGGTTTAAAACTATTTATCGAGCGGATAGAGAAAGATTATCATGTAACACTGATTAGCGATAAGAATATTGAAAACCTGGGAATGGCAGTTGCAGAAGTGTTACCTAAATTGCTGGGAGCCACATTCAACTCTGTCATCATTGTTCTGATACTGTACTTTATTTTATACTTTCTGTTGGTAAACAGTAAGGAGATGGAAGACTGGCTATATTCACATGTCCCATTACGTAATGAAAATATTCGTTTGGTGGGAAAAGAAATTAACACACTGGTTTTTTCCAACGCACTCGGAATTCCGGTTACAGCCATTTTACAAGGCATTATTGGCGCCATTGGATACTATTTTTTGGGGGTGGATGATATCCCTTTTTGGTTTGTAGTTACCTGTATCACGGCAATGGTACCCATGATCGGGTCTGCGCTGGCTTATATTTCTCTGGCTATCTTATTTTTTGCAGAGGGCCATACAACCAAAGGAATACTGATGTTATTATATGGGGGAGCTATCATGAATGTACTCGACAGTGTTTTCAGAATATCTATTCAAAAAAGAATTGGAAATACCCATCCACTGGTTACAACTTTTGGGGTAATTGTGGGTATTAATCTTTTCGGTTTTATCGGATTGATATTTGGTCCGATTTTAATATCTCTCTTTATTCTGCTGGTAAAAATCTATCTGAATGAATTTGAAGAAGATGATGACGCAAAATAATTAACCCTAGTCATTCGTTGGTCACATCACAAAAATATAGGCGATCAGCTGACTGAAAATACCAACAAAAAAACCCGCATACATTTCTTTATTGGTATGATCACTTACCAAAAAACGACTCGTGCAAACGGTTCCGGCAATAAATAGTACAGCACTGATCTGAACCCCCATAGGTATCCGGTAATAAAATGAAAACAGGATAATTGCAGCTACTATCCCCCCCATTCCCATGGCATGCATACTGATCTTGTAGTAATTATTCAGTATCAACCCAAAAACGGAAGCCAGCATGATGCCCATATAAAAGAATTTCAGAACCGCAGGCTGGTCAGTAAAATTTCTGCTTAAATAATACATCCACCAATAGAAAAACATAATAATCACATAGGGAACGATTCTTTCTTTTTGGGTACGCAGATAAATATTCTCACTAAATTTTAGCCTCCATAAAAGGAAAACGGCAAACGCTGGAAAAAAACCAGTAATATAGAAAACTGTAAAAATCTTCAATTTCAAAGCCCAATCGGTGACATTCGGAAAATCAAAAGGCACCCACCTGATCAGAAAAATAAATAGATAGGTTGGTAGAAATAATGGATGAAATACGTAAGATATAATCTGCGCAGGTATACGAAGGGCTAAAGAAGTTTTTTGAATGGTGCTGACTTGCGATTCGGGCATTGGATTGAGATTATTTTTGTGCTGCTGGTTTTGTTTAAATACGGTTGAACTGTTAAATGGCTGAATGGTTAAAGAGTTGAAACTGTAAATATTTATCCTGCCTTCCAAAAAATGACCAATGACCCTTTACAATTCTTTCCTCAACCTCGCAACTGGTACATTTAATTGCTCTCTGTATTTGGCTACTGTTCTGCGTGCAATATTATATCCTTTTTCTTGTAACATATCTGTCAATACTTCATCGCTGAGTGGCCTTTTCTTATCTTCAGCACCAATCATATCACTTAATATTTTTTTCACTTCTCTGGTACTTACTTCTTCACCGCTATCCGTACTCAATGATTCACTGAAAAAGAATTTTAACCGGTAAGTCCCAAATTCGGTTTGAACAAATTTGCTATTGGCAACACGACTAACCGTAGATATATCCAGTCCGGTTAATTCTGCAATATCTTTCAGAATCATAGGTCGCATGGTGGTTTCATCACCGGTAAGAAAAAATTCCTGCTGGTGACGCATGATGGCACTCATGGTATTAATCAATGTTTCCTGCCTTTGTTTGATCATATCAATAAACCACTTGGCAGAATCGATCTTTTGTTTGATAAACAATACTGCTTCTTTCTGTCTTTTATCTTTTTTACTTCCTTTATCATAATCCTTCAGCATATCCCGGTACCCTTCACTGATACGCAAATCCGGAGCGTTTTTAGAATTCAGGGTTAGTTCCAGTTTGCCATTATTATTCAGTACAAAAAAATCAGGCACAATATAGCTTTCCGCCTTATTGATCTCACCAATATTTCCCCCGGGTTTGGGATTGAGCTTTATAATCTGATTAATGACCTCTTTGATCTGATCATCTGTCAGATTCAGGCTCCGCTGAATTTTCTCGTAATGTTTTTTGGTAAATTCCTCGAAATACTTACTCAGTATCTGAACAGCCAATGCAACCCCAATGCCCTCACTCAATTTTCTTTTAAGTTGTAATAAAAGACATTCCTGCAGGTTTCTTGCACAAATGCCGGGAGGATCAAATTGTTGTATCTGCAAAACCAGCTCTTCGATTTCTTTTTCTTCCACCACCAGGCTCTGGCGAAAAGCAAGATCATCCGCTATGGAAGAAAGCTCTCTGCGCAGATAGCCATCATCATCCAGACTACCTACTATCTGCTCGGCTATTTTAAAGTTTCTTTCATCCAGTTCCAACAAGCCTAACTGGTCAAGCAGCATTTCATGAAAACTGCTCTCCACCTTCATAGGAATGACTTTCTGATCATCCATTTCAGGATAATTATCATCTTTCATCCGATAATCCGCTATCTCCCCATCATCATCTACTACATACTCACTGATATCCAGGTTTTCATACTCTTCTGCACTCCCGTCTAAATCTGCGTCATCATCATTTGCATTATCAAACTCATCCTGTATGTCTTCCGCATATTCATCTTCATGGGCTTCTTCATCCATTTCCAATGCAGGATTTTCCTCTAATTCTTCTTTGATCCTTTCTTCCAGATTAGCAGTAGGAACCTGCAACAGTTTCATTAACTGAATCTGCTGAGGTGACAGTTTTTGTAATAACTTCTGCTGTAATGATTGACTGAGCGACATACTTTAATCAGACTGCCAGTGTAAAACACTGAAGGTTTGAATGCTGGTTTGGTTAAACACCGTAAATTTACATACAAATCAAAGTAACGCAAGGGTGAAAAGTATTTGTTTGTTTGTAAATTTATTGCTAATGGCTTCTTTTACCGCTCAGGCTGAAAAGAATCAGCCCTTTATGGGCGATAAGCAGAAGCGGTTAGACAGTATGCGTAATATACCCGTACGCCTACTCCCTTATGATTATTATAGCAATCACCTGGGATTTTTTTGCAAAAAGGAATTGCAAGTAGAAAAAATAACAAAACTCCCTATCAGAATACGCTTAGGCGGTCTGGATTATGTAAATAACCTGGAGGGAAAAGGGACAGGTTTTCGGCAACCCCCAACTACGAAACCTGTCAAAAATTAACAAGTCTTATTTTTCTAGCCAGAGATATTTCTTTCAAGATAGAAAGTATGCTATCTCTTTCATCTGTTGAAAAATTTTTCAACGGAACATGATTACTAAAAGAACTTGCCTCATAAATCGTAATTCCCTCGTCCAGTGGTTCCTTCTTTATCCAATGTATTTCATCCCAGGGAATTGATATTTTTACCGGGCTGTTTTTGCTATCCAAATATTCTGTCAGTTGCCATTCAAGTCCAGTTTAATTAATTTGAAGAAAACGATCATTTCTTTTGTTCAATAACCGGTTTAGTCCTAAAAAAACAAAATTTAATGCCAATAAAGAATTCGCCAATATTGTAATGACTTGCCTTTTTATAAAGAAAGCCATGAAAAATAAAACAACCCCAATGACAATGAACGCCCAATTCAAAAACATTTCCCTTTTTGAATGCTGTTCATTTGGATGGATAACAAATATGGGCATTAATCTATAGTGATTGGCTTATTTTTTTTTCAAAAAATTACTGCTATACACCTGCCATTTGTGTTTGCAATACTTTTTTAATAACAGCTACCATTTTCTCTCCTTTTTCGCGAATCTGTTCATCTGTCCAAACAAGACTTATCGATGTAGAAATACACCTGCTCATGATCGCATCACTGGCAGAAAATTGTGTGCTTTTCAATTTTGCTAAAGCAATTTTTTGTTCTTCGCTGATAGCATGCAAAGTTCCCGCCTGCTTCAGGTGATCCCATTTACTGATATAATGCCAGTTATTCACGAACCAATAAAAATTACCCGCCAGGATTCCTTGCATTTTCATTTCTGCTACTACGGCGCGAGTCAATTCTTCTGTTGGAAGAAACCAACTAATAAAGCTGTAGCTGTCTACACCACCTTCCGGAATTACGCGAAACGAAATTTCCGGTATCTGCTCCAGGTAAGCTCGCAATGCCAGGTTATTCTTTTTTTGCAGAGTTAAAAAAGTATCCAGTTTTCTTATTTGGGCTAACCCCACTGCTGCATGTAATTCACTTATCCGATAATTATAGCCAATAAAAGGATGTAAGTCGGCACCACGATCGGCTCCCAGGTGATCATGTCCATGATCTGTATACCCATCTGATTTAATATACATATCCTTATCATTGGTCATTACAACCCCACCTTCTGCACATGTAATCGTTTTTACAAAATCGAATGAGAAAGTACCTGCATCTCCAATGGTGCCCAATGATTTACCCTTGTAAGTTGCTCCAATACTTTGACAGGCATCTTCCAGTAAGATCAAATGATGTTCAGCACAAATCTGTTTCAACGCATCGAGATCGGCCATACTTCCGCACATATGTACCGGCATGACACATTTTGTTTTGGGTGTAATGGCTGCACGAACCGCATCCGGACTCAACGTAAGTGTTTCGTCAATATCTACCAGTACGGGTACGGCACCAACACTTAAAACCGCTTCAAAACTGGCAACAAATGTAAAAGCAGGCATAATTACTTCATCGCCTGCACCAATACCCAATGCAGCCATGGCGGTGGTTAGTGCAGATGTACCACTGGAAGTCAGTTGCGCATACCCACAACCAAATACCTGTGTAATGGCTGTTTCCAGTTCTTTGGCTTTCCAGATCCCTTTGCGTGGACCATCAAATCCATACCGCATCAGGATGCCTGTTTCCAGCACATCATTTACTTCTTTTCTTTCTTCTTCGCCAAATAATTCAAAACCGGGCATATGAGATAGTTTAAAGTTGAACGTTTAGGGTGATTGGTTCTGTAAAGAACGAGGGCAAAGGTACAAAAGAATCAATAACTGGTAAAGGTGGTTACGATTACAAACGTTAAAATAGCAAGGAGAAACTCCCTATTTTTACTCTATGAATTCGACTGTTTTTTATTGTTATGATGCGTATTGTGGCTGGTGCTATGGATTTAGTCCTGTGATTCAGAAAATTGCCGAAAATTATCCTTCTATAACCATCGAAGTATTATCGGGTGGGATGGTTTTACCCGATAAACCTGTACATATCAGTGCTACTGCAGGATTTATTCAGAAAGCATATCCTACTGTTGAAGAATATACCGGCATCCGGTTTGGGGAAGATTATTTATGGCATATCAATCACCCGGATCTTAGCGATTGGTATCCCAACTCCGAAAAACCTGCCATCGCCTTATGCATTTTCAAAGAATATTATCCCGAGAGGCAGGTGGCATTTGCTTCCGATCTGCAATATGCCTTGCATTATGAGGGCAGGGATCTGACAGATGATGAAGCTTACAGGCACTTACTTGAAAAATACAGCATCCAGCCAGAGGTATTTTATACGAAATTAAAAACTGAAGAGTATAAAGAGCAGGCTCACTACGAATTTCAACTTTGCAAACAGCTAGAGGTAACCGGTTTCCCTTGTGTGTTTTTACAAAACTCAGATACCCGATTTACTATGCTTGCCAAAGGCTATACAGATTATGAAACCCTGAAATCCAGGCTGGACAAGGCTTTACGTGAGCAAGAGTGATGATAATTTTATCTTTAGAATGAAACTGTAGGAATTTGTTATTCTACCTCTACAATCAATTCTACTTCTACTGCTGTATTAAAAGGTAAAGAAGCTACGCCAACAGCAGATCTGGCATGTTTGCCTTTTTCACCAAAAATCTCTACCATTAGGTCTGAAAATCCATTGATCACTTTTGGCTGGTCAGTAAAATTGCTGTCACTGTTTACCATACCCAAAACTTTTACAATACGCTTAACTTTCCGAAGATCACCCAACTCATTTTTTAACACAGCTATTTGCACTAATGCCGTTAGCCTTGCTGCTTCATACCCTTGTTCAATGGTTAAATCCTTACCTAATTTCCCGGTAACATATTTTCCATCTGGCAAAACCGGGCCTTTTCCTGAAAGAAACAGCAAATGATCTACCCTTACCACATTTACATAATTGGCTACCGGGCCAGACACTTTAGGCAACTGAATACCTTTGGCTGCCAGTTTTTCTTCCGGACTTTGCGCTGCGGCATACACACTGACCAGGATAAGCAACAAACTAGCATACTTTCTCATATCTACTGTTTTTACAATCAACCATTTGAAAAAATTGGGGCGATTATTATCTATACCCCGGTTTGCGGAATTTAATTTCGTTAAAAAATCGATACACACAGCTTCTTCTGGCATCTTTATTCATTTTACCTTTACTTTGCACCTCTTAAAGCAATTATTATGGAGTATAGTAAATTAATATCGGTTACAGGGTTACCTGGCTTATTTGAACTGGTGGGTAGCAAAACGGATGGCGCAATTGTAAAATCGCTGGATGATAAAACCACCCGCTTTGTAAGCAGCAGAGTTCACAATTTTTCACATCTGGAAAGTATTGAAGTGTATACTGTCCGCGATAATGTGAATTTGACAGATGTGTTCCAGGCCATGGGAAAAAGTAAAGAAGCCCTGCCCTCTGATAAAGATGCAGCTGCCGTAAAAGCCTATTTTCAGAAAGTGTATCCTGATATGGACTTTTCACGTGTATATAGCAGCGATATGAAAAAAATGGTAAAATGGTACAGTATTATTAAAGAAAATAATATTGACCCGACTTTGAGCGAGACCGAAGAAGAAGAGGAAGAAAACAAAGCCTGATCTTAACAGAATATATTGTTTGGAAAACCGTGAGTCAGATTGATTCGCGGTTTTTTATTTTAGTAGATTGATACAGCATAAATCATTAATTTTCTGGTTACTTATTCATCGTGATTTATCTGCTTTTAGAAAAAAGCCCGCTAATTAAAAACAGAACCAGTACCTAATGACACAGGAAAAGAACAAAAATATTGTTGAAGGTGAAATAGCCGATTATTGTATGGAAGACAATGGTATACTGGTTTCGTTTTCCAAAAACCCAAAAAGAACGATTGCCAATATTACGGCGAATATTGCCCTTGTAAAACAGATCACCCATAAAAAAAAGTTCCCTTACTTATCCATTTGTGCAACTCTCCCGTACCCAGTAGAGAAACACAAAAATTTGCCACAGAACAATTGTCTTCCGTTTATATAGCTATGGCCATGGTATCGAAACCCGGCTTAGCGAGTTTTATTATGGCTTTATTGTTCAAATTCAAAAAGCCACCCATCCCCATGAAAAGTTTTACCAATGAAAATGAAGCCCGGCAATGGCTACAACAATATGTGTAGTTATAAAGAATACCATACTCTGCTTCACCAAACCCGAAACAAGCAACCCCTAACCAGCTACCTCTAACCCAATCATAACTCCTTCTTTATTCCTAACTTGTGCCTTCTCAAGATCATTCGTATGAAAAGAACCTTCTATTGCACTATTCTTTGTGTTTTATTCAGTATGTATGCCAGCATCTCTGTGCAGGCCCAACATTTCTATGAAAAAGATAAAGCTGCTTTAAAATGGGTTAAAAAGAAATTCCGGAAGCTGAGTAAAGATGAGCGGATTGCGCAATTAATGATTATTCGTGGCTTGAGTAACCAGGGGCCAGAGCATGTAGCGGAAGTAATTGAACAGATCAAAAAATATAATGTTGGCGGGATCTGCTTTTTTCAGGGGGGCCCTGTAAGGCAGGCGATGCTTACCAATTTATACCAATCCATTGCCAAAACACCCATCATGATCTCTATTGATGGAGAATGGGGTCTTGGCATGCGTTTAGACAGTGTGATTAGTTATCCCAGACAGTTAATGATGGGAGCTACAACGGATGCTACCCTGATCTATCAATTTGGTAAAGCTGTTGGGGAACAATGTAAACGCATGGGTATTCAGGTAAACTATGCCCCAGATGTGGATGTCAATAATAATCCAATGAACCCGGTGATCAATGACAGAAGTTTTGGAGAAGACAAATACAAAGTAGCTTTATATGGAGTTGAATATATGCGGGGCATGCAGGATGTAGGTGTGATGGCCACAGCAAAACATTTTCCTGGGCATGGAGATGTTTCGGTTGACTCACACAAAGACCTTCCGGTTATCACTAAAAGCAGGGCGGAATTGGATAACCTGGAATTATACCCTTTCAGAGAACTGATAAAAGCCGGGGTGGGAAGTATAATGACGGCACACCTTTCGATTCCTGCCATTGATACCACTACGCATTTACCCAGTTCATTATCTTATCTGAATGTAACGGGTGTTCTGCGCAATGACCTTGGATTTGAAGGCATTTCATTTACAGATGCTTTGGAAATGCAGGGTGTTACCAAATATTTTCCAAAAGGAGATGCCTCAGTACTCTCCTTGATTGCCGGAAATGATATGCTTTGTCTGCCAGGCGATATTCCCGGTAGCATTGCCAAGATAAAAGAAGCCATTAAAGAAGGGAAGCTTAGCTGGGATATTATCAATGCCAAAGTAAAAAAAGTATTATTGGCGAAATACCACCTCGGACTGAATAAAATAACCCCCATTCAAACGGATGGTCTGGTAGAAGATTTGAACAAACAAACCACGCGGATCAAAACATTGTTGAGCGAAAATGCCCTAACACTTTTACATAAACAAAATCCTGATATTTTTCCTCTTGGTAACGGTAAGAAAATAGCCTATATCAGTATCGGAGCACCTACAGAGAATGCGATTGCAGCAAAATTAAGAATCGAGAATCAGGCAGATGTTTACTTATTTGGCAGTAAGCCCCAGATAGGAAAACAATTAATGGATGATAAGACAAACCTGATTCCCCTGGAAAAAACAGATACCGCTTCTGTGGTACAATTACTCAATACACTCAATCAAAAAAAATATGATGTGATTATTGTTGGACTGCATAATTATAGTCGCAGGCCTGCTAATAATTTCGGACTAAGCAGCCCCTCTCTTTATTTATTAAATGCATTACAACAGTTTCAGACCATTACATTGATTTTTGGAAATCCCTATGCTATCAAAAACATCAATTATGCGCCTAACCTGATTGCCTGCTATGAGGATGATGATATTACACAGAATGCCGCTGTTGCTCTTTTACAGGGTAAGATACAGGCCAAAGGAAAATTACCTGTAACAGTTGCAGAGAATTTAAAATTTGGTGACGGCATTTTGTATCATAATTATTTTCCACTCAGCACTCCCGAGTCTGTTGGTTTGGCAGCTGATTCATTGGCAAAGATAGATGCCATTGCCAGCGATGCCGTTGCCAAAGGTGCCACACCCGGCTGCGTAATTTTGGTAGCCAAAGATGGAAAACTGGTGTATCATAAAGCATTTGGCTATACCAATTTTGATCAGAAAGAGCCGGTTACCAAAGAGATGGTTTATGATCTTGCCTCTGTTACCAAAATATCTGCTACCAATGTTTCGATCATGAAATTATATGAAGAAGGTAAGGTAGATATTAATAAAACACTGGGAGATTACCTTCCCTGGGTAAAAGGGAGTAATAAAGCTTCCTTAAAATTGAATGATATATTATTACACCAGGCGGGATTGGTACCTTTTATTCCTTTTTACCGTGAATTACTGGATACTACAACAGGCAAGCCTTTGGCTGGCTATTTTACCAACGAAAAAGATGAACAGCACCAATATCGGGTAGCAGAAGGATATTATCTGCGAAATGATTGGGAAGATACTTTGCTCAAACGAATACTGCAAAGTAAAATAACCACCCCGGGCAAATATGTTTATAGCGACAATGATTTTATTTTCCTGGGCAAAATTGTAGAAGCGGTAAGCGGCAAACCATTAAATCAATATGCAAAAGAAACTTTCTATGATCCTTTGCAAATGAGTACGACCACTTTCCTGCCTCGCGAGAAAATGCCTGTTAGCGAAATCGCTCCCACTGAATTAGAAAAACATTTTCGTCAGCAACTGTTACGTGGCGATGTGCATGATGAAGGATCTGCCATGTTTGGCGGAGTAGCCGGCCATGCGGGTTTATTCAGCAATGCCTATGATCTGGCACAGCTTTACCAGATGCTGGTGAATGGCGGCGAATTAAATGGTGTGAGGATACTGAAAAAATCAACGATAGATAAATTTACAGCGTACGGATCAGATGTGAGCAGAAGAGGGATCGGATTTGATAAGCCTGAAAAAAACAATGCTACCCGAAAAGACCCCTATCCATCGCGCAGCGTTTCACCTGAAACTTTTGGGCATACTGGCTTTACTGGCACCTGTGTTTGGGTAGATCCAAAGTATCATCTGGTCTATATTTTCCTGTCCAACAGGGTAACGCCTACACGGGATAATAATAAAATAAGCCAGCTAAACGTGCGTTCAAACATCCAGGAAGCCATTTATCAGTCAATAATCCACTAAAATCAATAAGAAAGGATAAGTCGAAAGCAAAAGCTAACTTCGTATTCAATCATTTTAACATCTATTATATGAATCAGTTCTTACGTTCATTTTTACTGCTACTAGTTATTGCAGTTACTATATCTTCCTGCAAAAACAATACCCCAAAAGAAGCTAAATATATTCCCAAAGATGTTGGCTTTGTAGTGGTAGTTGATCCCAACCAGATGCAGGATAAATTGCAGAAAGGGGGAATCAATATGGATACACTCTTGAAGCGGGTTTTCAAAAATGATTCCATTGATGCCAAAGAGAAAGCATTTTTTACAGATATTAAAGAAAATGCAGGAATAAAATGGAGTGAAAAGGTATTTCTTTTTGCGCTTACAAAAACAAAGCCGGATAATAGTCAGTCAACCACTATCAGTGTTATGGGCAGTCTGGATGATGCCGCAAAACTGGAAACTTTCCTGAAAAAACAGGACTACCTGAAAGGTAAAGAGGTTAAAAAAGAAAAAGATTATAGCTACCTCATCACTAATGATCAAACGATGATTGCCTGGAATAATGAACAAGTAATTACCACCCTGTATAATCATCACCTGAAGCCTGTTTATGATACCCTTACAATGACATTTAAACAACCTGCCGAAGCAAATACAGAAGCAGAAATGAAGAA
>CAIWKU010000498.1 GCA_903913355.1 uncultured Bacteroidota bacterium
CCTCAAATAGTTTTGCTACCCACCAGCCAGGCATTTCTTTTGTCAGCTCTCCGTCATTTTTTTTCCGAATCTCTCTTTTTACCAGGTTGATCAGGATAGCATTTACTTCAGGTTGTTCCATTTCCATCACTAACTGAAAAAGAGATTGCAATCCTTCGCGTTTAAATAAGGGTGCCAGTATCGTAAATTCAGGGGTTTCTTCCAGCACTTTTTCGATTGATGCTTTTTGCCTGAATCCATGCAATAACCAGAAATCACTTAACGCAACCAGCATTTCCGGCTTATGGTTTCTGTCTTTATAATTCCTATAAGGCGCATCAATAGGAATTCCTGCAGCTTCTTCTCTGTCAAATCCTTTTTCTGCTTCTGTTTTACTTGGGTGAACTTGTATGGAAAGAATATCCTTTACATCCTGCACTTTCAATAAATATGGCAATTCTCCAAACCGAGTAAATACCGGATCTGAAATCATCTGCGAAGGATTATCTTTAATAAGCATATATAAAGAAAGCTGCCCCTCTTTTGTTAGCAATTCAGAAGAAGCAAGCGGGTGTGCTCCCATCCAGTATTCTGCAAAAGGCTGATGATCGGGGTTATCAATACCCAAAAAATCGGGAATAAAAGCATCCCCACCCCATGCATAATGCATGATTTTTCCTTTTAGCTTATAAATATCTTCAGTCAGGTTCATAGGTATAAATTACGAGTATTAAACGCAGGCGAGGAAAGCATTATTTTATATCGACTTTTCTATTTTCGTACCGCGTATGGATACCAACAAAATTACAGGAAATAAAGGGGAAGAAATAGGGGTTGCTTACCTGCAACAGAAAGGCTTTGCAATTTTAGCCAGAAACTGGCGTTTCCGTCATTGGGAAGTGGATATTATTGCCTCGAAAGGCATGTTTCTGTATTTTATAGAAGTGAAAACAAGGAATTCCCATCGGTATGGCAAACCCGAAGAAAGCATTACCCGAGAGAAAATGAGTAACCTGAAAAACGCCGCCGAAGAATACCAATACCAGCACCCGGAATGGAAATATATCCAGTTCAATGTACTCGCCATCACACTTGTTAAAGAAGAAGTGAAGGAAATTTTTATGATTGAGGATGTTTATTTTTAATGCTTGCCTTAGTTTATGCCAATCTATCCATCATTTTCTCCACCATCTTATAGGTAGCCGGACAATAAGAAATATTCTGCTGGTGAACATGTATATAATCAACCATTTTCTTTTTCTTTAAATGTGGGAACCCTGCACAATCAGCGGGACGAACCTCATAAATACTGCACATATTGTTACCCAGATTCAGGAATTGGCAGGGCTGGTTTATATTCATCCAATCGCCATCTTTCTTATCATATTCCAGCCATTTGGCTGTGAACTCTTTTGGGGTGATTTGAAAATGAGCCGCTATGCGTTTTGTGTCTTTGGTAGTAAACGTAGGACTCATGGTTTTACAACAATTGGCACAACTTAAACAGTCAACTTCTTTCCATACTTCAGCATCTATGCTTGCAGCCAATGAATCCAATCCTCTCGGTGGATTTTTTTCTATCTTACTTAAAAAGCGTTTGATTTTTTTTTGGTGATAACGAACTTTTTGTTTGAAGGAACGGAGATTGACTTGCATTGAGAATTTTTGGGATTACAAAATTTTGAAATTGCAATATCGTGTACCTTAGCTTTAATTCCAAAAACCCGCAGAATTAATGCGGATTTCTATTTTGTCAAATACCTATACGTCATGTGGGAAGCTTATAAAAAAGGGTACAAAGCATGGCTAAGATTGGAGAAATCACTTCAGGATAATTCTGTGGAAGCTTACCTGCATGATGTAGAAAAACTAACCCAATATTTACAGATCAGCAATAACCTGAAAACCCCATCCGAAATTGAATTAAACGAGTTACAGTCTTTTGTGAAATGGGTGGGCGAACTGGGAATGAGTGCCAGTTCGCAAGCAAGGATCATTTCCGGTATCAGGGGTTTTTATAAATACTGTCTGATAGAGCAGATCAGTAAAACAGACCCTTCTACTTTATTGGAAGCTCCGAAAACCAGGCGTAAGCTGCCAGATACACTTAGTTTTGAAGAGATTGAAAATCTGATTGGTCAATTAGACCAAAGTACACCCGATGGCGGTCGTAATAAAGCCATTCTGGAAACCATGTATAGTTGCGGATTAAGGGTAAGCGAAGTGATTAATTTGCAAATTTCCTCTCTTTACCTCGATGTGGGTTTTATCAGGGTGATTGGGAAAGGTGATAAAGAAAGACTGGTACCGATTGGCCGGGCAGCTATCAAATACATAAAGATCTACAAAGAAGACATAAGGGTACACCAACCCATTCAACCCGGATATGAAGATTATATTTTTCTGAATCAACGGGGCAAACCTTTGAGCCGGGTAATGATCTTTTATATTATCAAAAAAAATGCCCTGAAAGCCGGTATTACCAAAAACATATCACCCCATACCTTTCGCCATTCTTTTGCCACACACCTGGTGGAAGGAGGTGCTGATTTACGGGCTGTGCAGGAAATGCTTGGGCATGAGAGTATTACAACAACTGAGATTTATACGCATCTTGACCGGGATTTTCTGCGCAATACCCTGCAACAATTTCATCCCGCATTCCGTAAATAGAATTGCAAAGTTTACTGTAGGTTTGCAGCAATTAAACAAGTACGTATGAAAAAACTATTTTTTCTGTCTGCTGCTTTCTGCAGTTTCACAGCCTTTTCTCAAGTAAAAATGCCCGCGCCTAGTTCTACCCAAAAAATTACCCAGGAATTTGGGTTGGGTTCTATTGAGCTAACTTATTCCCGTCCAAATATCAAGGGAAGAAGTTTGTTTAAAGATAATAGCGACCTGGCTCCATTAGGTAAATTATGGCGTACGGGGGCCAATGCCGCTACCCATATCCATTTTAGCGACAATGTAATGGTGGGTGGAAAACTATTAGATACCGGAACCTATGTATTGTATACCATTCCCGCAAAAGATTATTGGGAAATCGTGATCAACAAAGGATTAAATAACTGGGGTACGGATGGGTACAAAGAAAGCGAAGATGTACATCGCTTTAAAGTGAAATCAGAAAAAATACAGGGTGAAGTAGAAAGCTTTACTATGCAATTTGCCAGTGTAACAGCCGAAAGCTGTGAATTACACCTGATGTGGGGTAATACCGCAGTAAAAATTCCAATTAGTGTTAATGTAAAAGACAGGTTACGTGCACAGGTTGAAAAAGCATTGA
>CAIWKU010000499.1 GCA_903913355.1 uncultured Bacteroidota bacterium
TCACTATTTTCAACCGAATCCTGGGCCAGTAATTTATTCAGATCACGGATCTCCATACGCAAATAGCCGATAATTTCATCTTCTTTTAGAAAATGATTCTGAAAATATTCAATTCTTTCCAGCAAAACCTTATCGTTTTCATCCATTTTTTGCAAAATCTCAGATAAACGGTTCTTTAACAGGATATACTCATCCGTTATAAACCTGATTACCCGCCCCCACGCTTCATTCTCATGCCGAAACTGATGTAAGATCGAAACTCGTTTAATCAATGTATCCCGCTTTTCCATTTTGTATTTACACTTATCCTTTTTACAAAATTATTTTTTTCCTATTCCAGACCCCTGACCATGGTCAGGCAAAATCCTGATATAAATCAGTATACACCTGTGAAACGGGTATTTATGATAAGTAACAGAGGGTCATTTGATGCAGGTCATTGAAAAAAAGGCTGCAGAGAATTAGATTTGGTTACAGAACAGCGGCTGTGTTGCTTTTGTTCGGAAGATGCTGAGGAAGTTTTGATAACATTAAATAGATGAGCCATGAAAAAGATATTACTCGTTTTCGACGGAAATCATTTTTCTGAAGGGGCTTTTGCTTTTGCGAGGGAGCTAAATGAAAAGAACCCTATTTTACTTACCGGAGTATTTTTGCCGCAGGCAGATTTTGTAGATCTATGGTCATATACAGACGGGGCGATGATTGGGCCCTTGTTTTTATCCAGAATTGAAGGAGAAGACCCTGGTAAACTCGATAAAAATATTGCCCATTTTGAATTGCTTTGCCAGAAAAATGGGATTGATTACCGTGTTCATAAAGATTTTACTGAACTGGTTTTACCGGAACTGATCAAAGAAACCCGTTTTGCAGATTTACTGATCATTGGTAGTGAGTCATTTTTTGCGAGTTTGGGAACATATGAACCCAATGATTTTCTGAAAGACACACTACATGAGGTAGAATGCCCGGTTTTGGTAGTACCCGAAGATTTCAGTTTCCCCAAAACCAATGTGCTTGCCTATGATGGAAGCCGCTCTTCGGTATATGCCATCAAACAGTTTGCGTATCTCTTTCCTGAATTTGCTTCAAACACCACTATTTTGGTGTATGCCAAAGAAAATGGAGAACACTCTTTGCCAGATGAATTGAATATGGAAGAATTGGTAGCCAGGCATTATAAAGACCTTACCATAACCAAGTTTAATGCCGATGCGAAGGATTATTTCAGAACGCCTTTATTGGAAAGGAAAAAAGCGGTAGTCATCAGCGGCTCATTTGGCAGAACCGGATTGTCTACACTTTTCAGAAAAAGCTTTGTCAATGACCTGATTCGTGATCATAAAATACCGGTATTTATTGCACACCGAAAATAAATTGTTCCTATTACCAGTTGATCCATTCAGCCTGGTGAGGCTATTAAAAATAAACCGCCCGAAAATATCCGGGCGGTTTTTATTTTGCTTGTAAGGGGGTTGTGTATATCAGGCAAAATTATCTTCTATCACTAACTCTGCTAAACGTTTATTCATTTGTAATTCCTGCACTTCTGCTTCGTGAAATACGCTGGCAGGCTGACTAAGTTCAACCGCTTTGGCAAATGCGGCTGCTGTTCCATAGGTGTTAATTTTGAATCGGGTAATTTCCAGCACACAGTCAATTAAGCAGGCATCTTTAAACATAGCATCTGAACGGCTTTTCAATTTTTCTTTTGCTTCCTGGATAAAAGACTGCATCACCCGGTTAGAAAGTGTAGGAAGCGTTTTTTTACTGGTTTTAATAAAACTATCCATTTTCTGGATATGCTCTTCCGTAAATGCCATGTATTTTTCCAAAGCTGTTTTCAATTCTAAAGAGCCAGCCTTGGATATCCAGTCGGGCAAAACCTTTTTCAGCTGCATCTCTGCACTGGTAAACCTGCGGGCATCATAATCCAGCAGATTATAGATAGCGGCTGTGGGTTGCAGATCTGGTGACATAATAGTTATACTTTAATTCTATGATACAAATCTATCTGTACGAATGAAATAAGGAAATGACTGTTATCAGCCATTTTCCTAATGTTTCTCATACAGAAGCCCTTTTACTTCAGCGTTCTGTTTAGCCAAATCCTGGTAATACCTCAACAGCCATTTGTTTTATAGAATAGAACGGCAACTACTGTATTCCTTTATACAAGTTCAGATTGCATAATTACCAATGGAACAACCGGGTGCAGGATCAGGGGTTTAGAACTGCTTTTGTGAAACAATTTTTGGAAAAAATCCAGTTTTCTGTTTAATATAATCAGCATATCCAAATGCAACTTATCAGATGCATCTATAATGCCTTGTGCAATATTTTCATTAATGGAATAGTATAATTCAGGTTTACATTCTTTAAACCGATGACTTAATAAATGTAATGGAGCCGTAGAAGCCAGTTCTTCCGCCTTGTTTTTACTGATATGTATGATAGAGAGCGTTGCCTCAAATAATTTTGACAGCTCCTGTAGTTTATCTACCGGCACATCATAAATGGTTTCCAGATCACAGGCAAGTCCAATATGATGAATACCGCCATATTTCATGTTTTGCGGAATTATGAACAATGGATAATGCATGTTTCTGGCGGCATATAAAGTATTGCTACCAATCAATAGTCTTTCTGTGGACCCAGCTTCTTTTGTTCCCATGATCACCAGATATGGTTTTTCCTGCTTGCAGGCCTGTTCCAGTTCAAACTCAATCGTGCCTACAACTACTTTTGTGCGTATCGTAATTTTTGCGGTTCCGGCGTGTACTAATAATTGTGCTCGTAATTCAGCAAGGCTTTTGATAGCCTCCTGTAACATCTCCTCATACTCGTTTTCTGTTAAAGCCACTTCCACTACGGTAACAGGAATCTGTACCACATTTAATAATAACAGATCAGCCTGTATTGCTATTCCCAGGTCTGTGGCATAAATGGCTGCATTTTCTGCAGCAGGAGAAAAATCAGTAGGAACAATCAGCGTTTTCATAAAATTTGCTTGTGAACTAAAGTTAATGGGTAGGCTAGAATTACGAAATGACTGTAATTATGTTGCCGACTGACAATTGTCAGTTATCTGGTAAAGCAGGTAAAAACTGCAATTCATTTTGCGCGTAAAACAAACAATCTTTATTTTTACAATCCATCAGCCAACTTAGCTCAGCTGGTAGAGCATTTCATTCGTAATGAAAGGGTCGTCGGTTCGAGTCCGATAGTTGGCTCAGGTTTATATTTGTTTGGAGTTAGCAGTTTGGGGATATTAGCCGTTGTTGGTTGCCTGACCAACAACCATTTCATGTTATATAATTTTTGTAATTGTTTTATTCATTAAGTTGGTAAAGTTTTCTGACTGATTCAATAAAAATCCCCCGCATTTTTGGCGAGGGAAATCAATATAGAAAAACACCCA
>CAIWKU010000500.1 GCA_903913355.1 uncultured Bacteroidota bacterium
CATGGATTTTCATATCCGGGCCTGGCATACAATTCTGAATAATCTGGGAGCCAATCTTAGTATGGAAGAAGTAAAGAAGGAATGTTATGGGAAAAATGATGAGTTGCTGGAAAGAATATTTCCGGGAAAATTTTCGAAAGAGGAGATGGATAAAATGATTTATGAAAAGGAATCAGCCTATCAGGAAGCTTTCAGACCTTATTTGAAATTGATCAAAGGATTGGATGCCTTTCTCAAAAAAGCAGATGATGCCAAAATACCGATGGCCATTGGCTCCGCTGCCATTATGTTCAATATCAATTTTGTATTGGATGGATTATCACTCAGACATTATTTTCAGTCCATCGTCAGCGCAGAGAATGTGGTGATCAGCAAGCCCGATCCTGAAACCTATCTGAAATGTGCCAACGAGCTGGGAATAGCGTATGAAAATTGTATCGTATTTGAAGATGCTCCCAAAGGAGTGGAAGCGGCCCTGAATGCCGGGATGAAGGCTGTGGTACTTACTACCATGCATACAAAAGAAGAATTTGGCGACTATAATAATATCATTTGTTTTATAGAAGATTATACGGATAAGCAATTGGATCATTTATTTTTTTAAACCCTTGTATGGCCAGTGATCAATATGTAATTGGTGTAGATTTCGGAACAGATTCTGTTCGTTCTATTATTGCAAACGCAACCAATGGAAATGAAATCTGTTCGGCTGTATTTTATTATCCCCGATGGAAAAAAGGCTTGTATTGTAACCCCGCAAATAACCAGTTTCGGCAACACCCGGCTGATTATATTGAGGGACTCACTCATACCATTCAGGATTGTGTTCAAAAAGCCGGCCCGGCCATTGCCTTAGCTATCAAAGGTATTTCAGTGGATACAACAGGGTCAACCCCTGTAGCGGTTGACCATACCGGAACACCGCTGGCATTGCTACCCGGTTTTGAAAATAATCCGAATGCCATGTTTGTTTTGTGGAAAGACCATAGTTCCGTAAATGAAGCGCAGGAATTGAATCTACACGCAACAAAATTTCCCATTAATTATCTTCAGTTTGTAGGAGGTATTTATTCTTCTGAATGGTTTTGGGCAAAATTGTTGCATATACTTCGAGTAGACAAAGCCGTGAGAGAAAACTGCAGTTCATGGGTAGAACATTGCGACTGGATTCCGTTTCTTCTTACCGGTGGCAAGGATAGTAAAGACATCAAAAGAGGGGTTTGCAGTGCAGGGCATAAAAGTTTATGGGCCGATGAGTTCGGCGGACTGCCACCCGATGATTTTTTTGGTTCATGGGATCCCTTATTACATGGCTTCACACAAAAATTATTTACAGAAACCCATACTTCCGCAGAAGCCGCCGGAAATCTCTCTACGGAATGGGCCGAAAAACTGGGCTTGTCAACAGATGTAATAGTGGGTGTAGGGGCATTTGATTGTCATATGGGAGCGGTAGGCGGACAAATTGAACCCTATCACTTAAGTAAAGTGATGGGCACTTCTACCTGCGATATGCTGGTGGCACCTATGGAAGACGTAAAAGGAAAATTAGTAAAAGGAATCTGCGGACAGGTACCAGGCTCTATTATTCCGGGTATGATGGGAATGGAAGCGGGTCAATCAGCATTCGGAGATGCTTATGCCTGGTTTAAAAAATTATTGGAATGGCCAATTGAAAATATTGTATTGCAAAGCACATTGCTAGATAAAATTACCGCTGAAAAACTGCAGTCTGAAATCGGCGATCAAATGATCAGTGAGCTGAGTAAAAAGGCAAATGCACTACCCTTGTCGGCAGATGATGAGTTGGCAGTAGACTGGCTAAACGGAAGAAGAACACCCGATGCCAACCAGTTATTAAAATCTGCTTTCTCCGGTCTTGATCTTGCCACAGATGCCCCAAGGATGTTTAAAGCATTGGTGGAATCAACTTGTTTTGGAGCAAGGGCAATTGTTGACAGGTTCAGAGAAGAAGGCATACCTGTAAAAGGATTGATTGGTTTGGGTGGGGTGGCTAAGAAATCCCCTTTTATTATGCAGATGATGGCAGATATCATGAATATGCCTATCCGCATTCATAAAAGTGAACAGACCTGTGCTTTAGGAGCAGCCATGTTTGCAGCAACTGCTTCAGGAATTTATCCCAAAGTGGAAGATGCGATGAATGCCATGGGACAGGGCTTTGATACAGAATATCATCCCGATCCGACAAAGAATGTGATTTACGAAAAAAGGTATCAAAACTATAAGCAATTAGGGGCATTTATTGAACAACAAACTATCTTGTGAGAGATAAAACTTAGCTGTATTGCCCAAACAATTATTTTGGAAGGCTTATGAAATATCAATCCATAAAAGAGGCCGCATACCATGCAAACATGCAGTTACCTAAACTAAACCTGGTACTGTTTACGTTTGGCAATGTTAGCGTGGTTGACAGGAACCAGGGGGTATTTGCCATTAAGCCCAGTGGTGTTCCTTATGAAGATCTCTCTCCTGATAAAATAGTGATTGTTGATCTGGATGGTAAAACGGTAGAAGGCAAACTTCGTCCATCTTCCGATACACTTACCCATGCCGTTTTATACAAACATTGGGTTACCATTGGCAGTATCGTACATACCCATTCCACTTATGGAACAGCCTGGGCGCAAACCCAACGAGATATTCCTATCTATGGTAC
>CAIWKU010000501.1 GCA_903913355.1 uncultured Bacteroidota bacterium
CCTAGTTTTTCGATACCCTTGCTAAGTAGTTTTGTTCCTGTAAATGGATTTACATCCACACGGTTTTCAATGCAGAGGATTCTGGTGTGGTTTCACCCGATTTGTAAACAACAAAAACAAAACAAAATGGCAAACAGGAAATCATCATAACCCTTAATGGTGCGAGAGATTGGAAAATCCGGAGGCCTTGACCATTAAAATCCGATCAAGGCTTACTAGTAAATGATTTGATAATTAGTCGGTTTCCTGGTCAATCAAAATCAGAATAGCCAGGTCAAAGTGACCGGATTTTCCATAATAAGCAAGAAAACCGAGTTCGAATTTTTCGTGTGAATACACTTTTCTCCTCAATTGCAGAACTGGAAAGGGTTTCAGGCGGAAATAAAAAAAGCCACTTATTAAAAAGTGGCCTTAGTTCTCACTTGGTAGCCGGTACGGGAATCGAACCCGTCTTTGCCCCGTGAAAGGGGGCTGTCCTAGCCGATAGACGAACCGGCCATTTTTCATTAATGGGACGCAAAAATAGGCGCAAGCCCCTTTCCCGCCAAATCATTTTTGAAAATAACACTAAATACCCGTTTTTACATCATCCAATCAATCAAACACAACAACGAATCCCCAACACCCAATCCCCAACAGCCAAAAGCCAATAGCCAACACCCAATAGCCAACCCCCAACCTCCAATAGCCCCCCAACCTCCCGCCCCCTTAACCAAAAATTATCACCAATAATCCTCCCAATCATTGTAAATTTGCCACTCGTTTTGCATTTTTCATCATCTAAACACGGAATTCAATGAGTACAGTAAAAGTTGCCATTAACGGATTCGGTCGCATCGGCCGCTTGGTATTTCGCCAGATCTATAATATGGATGGTATTGAAGTAGTAGCCATCAATGATCTTACCAGTCCTAAAGTATTGGCCCATTTATTAAAATATGACAGTGCCCAGGGCCGTTTCGAAGCCGCCACGGTTACTTCTACAGAAGATGCTATTATCGTTGACGGTGAAACCGTTAAAATATATGCCCAGAAAGATCCTTCTCAGATTCCATGGGGTGCCCATGGTGTGGATGTAGTGATCGAATCAACCGGTTTCTTTGCCGATAAAGACAAAGCTGCTGCACATATTACCGCTGGTGCTAAAAGAGTAGTGATCTCTGCACCTGCAACCGGTGATCTGAAAACCGTGGTATTTAATGTAAACCATGCCATCCTCGATGGTTCTGAAACCATTATCTCCTGCGCCTCTTGCACTACCAATTGCCTGGCACCAATGGCCAAAGTGTTGAATGATCAATATGGTATCGTTACCGGTATCATGACAACCATTCACGCGTATACCAACGACCAGAACACACTGGATGCACCGCATCCAAAAGGTGATCTGCGCAGGGCAAGAGCTGCTGCTGCGAATATTGTACCCAATAGTACAGGAGCCGCTAAAGCAATTGGTCTGGTATTACCCGAATTAAAAGGAAAACTTGATGGTAGCGCACAACGCGTTCCAACCATCACGGGTTCTTTAACTGAGCTTACCTCTATCCTGGGTAAAAAAGTTACGGCAGATGAAATCAATGCAGCCATGAAAGCGGCCAGCAATGAAAGCTTTGGATATAATGAAGATGAAATTGTAAGCACAGATATCATCGGTACCCATTTTGGTTCATTATTCGATGCCACCCAAACCAAAGTAATGACGGTAGGGGATACCCAACTGGTAAAAACAGTTAGCTGGTACGATAACGAAATGAGTTATGTGAGCCAGTTGGTTCGTACTGTGAAATATTTTGCCGGATTGATCTCTAAATAAATCAGGTAACCGGCAGTAGTACAGATGGCATCGCCTGTTGTGTCACTCACTGCAAGGTTCGGATCAATTCCCAACATAGTTACAAAAAAGGTGTATAGTTTTCTATACGCCTTTTTTTATTTGTATCTTGCTGCGCACAAAAGCCTTTCAAAATGAGCAGATTCGCCAGTCACGATTTTAAGAACCAGAAAGCATTGATCCGGGTAGATTTCAATGTACCCCTTGATGCCGCATATAATATAACCGATGATAACCGCATGCGGGCCACCATACCCACTATCACCAAAATTCTTAAGGATGGCGGTAGTGCAATACTCATGAGTCATTTGGGCCGGCCAAAGGATGGTCCCACAGAAAAATATTCTTTGAAACACCTGGTAAATCATCTTGCCGATTTGCTCAGTACTTCCATGGGTCATTCAGTAACGGTTGTATTTGCCGATGATTGTATCGGAGCATCCGCAACAGAAGCTTCTGCTGCTTTGCAACCCGGACAGGTTCTATTATTAGAAAACCTTCGTTTTTATAAAGAAGAAGAAAAAGGAGATACTGCATTTGCCGAAAAACTCAGTAAGCTTGGAGATGTATATGTAAATGATGCATTTGGCACTGCCCACAGGGCACATGCTTCTACAGCAGTAATTGCACAGTTTTTTCCAGGCGATAAAAAAATGTTTGGTCTGCTGATGGAAGGAGAAGTAGCCAGTGCCGAAAAGATAATGCATAAAAGCGAAAAACCTTTCACTGCCATCATTGGTGGCGCCAAAGTGAGCGATAAAATTCTGATTATAGAAAACTTACTCGAAAGGGCCACTGATATCATCATTGGCGGTGGAATGGCTTACACTTTTATGAAAGCAGAAGGTGGTAGCATAGGAAGCTCATTATGCGAAGACGACAGATTACAAACCGCTCTCGATCTGCTGAAAAAAGCAGAAGCCAAAGGCGTAAACATTCACCTGCCATCTGATTCGGTGATTGCAGATAAATTTGCGGCCGATGCCAATATCTCCACAGCTCCCAGTGGCGAAATTCCTGCGGGATGGATGGGACTGGATATCGGAGAAAATGCCTGCGAGCAGTTTACCAACTGTATTCTCCGCTCCAAAACCATTTTATGGAACGGCCCGATGGGTGTATTTGAAATGGAAAAATTTCAACACGGCACCAAAGCCATTGCAACAGCCGTAGCCAAAGCCACTCAATTAGGAGCTTTCTCCCTGGTTGGCGGTGGCGACAGCGTGGCAGCCGTTAACCAATTTGGCTTCGCCGATAAAGTAAGCTATGTATCCACCGGTGGCGGGGCTTTACTCGAATACTTTGAAGGAAAGGTTTTGCCTGGGATTGCGGCGATTAATTAGCAAGCGGTTGGCTATTAGCTATTTGCTGGTAAAGCACCAAATAAAGTACTTATTTAAATATGTACTTTATTTTTAGTTTAATCAAAACAGCCAATAGCCAATAGCCAACAACCAATAGCCAACAACCAACCCGCCAAAATGCCACTCCTCCCCTCATGGCACCCCTTTTGTAATATTTCTACCTGTTTTACGACAAACAAGTAAATTACACTTAAATCAAAAATTGTATGAGTACAAGAAACATTACCCTAATAGTTATTGGTGCCCTGATCCTGATATTGGGATGGTCGGGTTGTAATGGATATAACGGATTGGTTTCACAGGATGAAAACGTAAGTAATGCATGGAATAAGGTTCAGAGTGATTACCAGCGCCGTGCTGATCTGATCCCTAACCTGGTAAATACGGTAAAAGGGGAAGCCAATTTTGAGCAGACCACTTTACAGAACGTGATTGCAGCCAGAGCGAGTGCTACACAGATGAAGGTGGATGCGAAAGACCTGACTCCGGAAAAATTACAGCAGTTCCAGGCAAACCAGGGACAATTATCACAAGCCCTTGGACGCTTATTGGTAGTTTCTGAAAACTATCCAAACCTGAAAGCAAATGAAGCATTTAGAGGATTACAGGCACAACTGGAGGGTACAGAAAATCGTATCAAAGTATCACGTAATGATTTTAATGATGCTGTAAAAGATTATAATGTGAAAGTGCGTTCATTTCCAATGAATATTTTCTCCGGGATGTTTGGATTCAAAGCAAAAGAAGGCTTTAAAGCAGATGCCGGGGCTTCAAAAGCACCTGAAGTAAAATTCTAAAATTGTTGCATGCTGGGACTATTCAAAAAAAAGCCGGTGAACTACTTTTCTGAACAGGAAAAGAAATCAGTAACGCAGGCTATTGAAAAAGCCGAACACAGAACCAGCGGTGAAATACGTGTATTTGTGGAAAGCCATTGTCGTGAGAATGATCCGGTAATAAGGGCAAAACAAGTATTTCAGGAACTGAAAATGTTTCAAACAGCGGCACGCAATGGCGTATTGGTTTATGTGGCTATGAAAGACAGAAAGCTGGCAGTATTTGGCGATGAAGGTATTCATACCAAAGTGGGCGATGCTTTTTGGCAGACAGAGGTCAATAAAATGATTGCGCATTTTAATAGTAGCAATTATACAGCTGGCATTACTGGTATCATTGGCGAAATAGGCGAAGCACTAGCCACCCATTTCCCTTACGATGCCGAAGGCGATACCAACGAATTACCAGATGATATTGTTTTTGGAAAATAGCTGAAAGACCAGTGGGTAGCTGCTGGTTTTTTAGCTATTGGCCATTGGCTGTTGGCTGTTGGCTTTTGGCCGTTAGCATTTGGCTATAAAAGCGGGAAAATGCAAATCATTGATTCTAACAAAAAAAAATTTCTTTTAAAACCCAATAAACCAACAGCTAATAGCCAACAGCCAATAGCCAACAGCTAAATGCCAACAGCCAACAACAAATCAACACCTCATAAAATCCCCGAATGAAGAAAGCGTTTCTCATACTGCTTACTTTTTTTTCTTTTACCCTTGTGTTTGCGCAAAACGTATTGCCTAAACCAAATCCCCCACGTTTGGTAAATGATGCGGCAAATGTGCTTAGTCCCGAACAGGTGGCTGCCCTTGAACATAAACTTGTAGCACTGGATGATAGTACTTCTAACCAGATAGCAGTTGTGTTAATCAAAACACTCGGAGATTATGCAATAGAAGATTATGCAGTTAAGTTATTTCGCGAATGGGGTATCGGTAATAAAAAAACCAATAATGGTGTATTGATCATAGCTGCGATAGATGATAGAAAGGTTTGGATAGAAGTAGGGTACGGGCTGGAGGGTGCTATCCCGGATGTAATGGCATCAAGTATTTATCGGAATGAAATTGTTCCAAGATTCCAGGAAAAAAATTATTACCAGGGAATTGATGATGGTATCAATGCCATCACCAAAGCAGCTGTTGGAGAATACAAAGTAAAAACAGAGAGAAAAATAACGAATAGTAACGGTAGAGGCAGAGGTAGTTCTATTTTTACTTTTATCATTATTGTAATCGTCATTATCATCTTCCTGGGTCGTGGTGGAAGCCGTGGTGGCGGCGGTGGTTTAGGCGGACTGGCAGAAGGCATGATTATCGGCTCATTACTGGGCGGTGGCCGTGGAGGCGGAGGCGATTGGGGTGGTGGCGGTGGTGATAGTGGGGGAGGTTTTGGTGGTTTTGGCGGCGGTGATGCCGGTGGTGGTGGTGCAGGCGGTAGTTGGTAATTAATAACCTAACATAGTTTCAATGATTAAGAAAATTGTACTGATCTGTTCAGTAATCACACTGTCAACTGCTATCCGTGCCCAGCAGATTAAAGTACCTGTGGGTACAAAATTTCAACTCTTGTCTACTGTTAATACAACCGTTAATGTTTCCAGTATGGGGCAAGACATGGAAATAACCAGTTCAGGTAAAATTGTACAGGAATTTGCTGTAAATACGATCAGTGCAAATGGGTATTCTCTTCTTTTCTCAGTTAAAAAAATTTCCGGCGGAACCAGTATAATGGGGCAGGAACAGAATTTTGATTCGGATGATTCTACTACTCGAAATTTACCGGGAATGGATCAGGTTATCAATATGCTTAATAAGCAGGAAGAGATTAAAGTGGAAAATGGAACCATGATTGGTGAAATCAAATCTCTTAAAAATATCCCTGGAATAAGCAATACTAATAGCGCAGATAATTTTACCAAATTATTTCTCAGTATTCCGGAATCGGAAATTAAAGAAGGATCCAGGTGGGCAGATTCCACTGTTAATGAAAATATTCATTCTGTTAATCAATATACGATTACACATATTACTGCGGAACAGGTCGAGATTGATGTGATCTCCGATTCAAAAATTAGCAACACCGTAAGCCAGGGAGGAATTGATGTAAAGACAGATATGAAAGGGCAAACTAAATCAACACGTACCTACAATCTTTCTAAACGAATATTGGTCAGTGAAAAATCAACTTCCGAAATGACTGGTACTGCTGAAGCCAATGGCATGAGTACACCCATGAATATTAAAGTCATTGGAAGTTCCTTAGTCAAATAAATATAAACGGTTATGCTATTTAAAATCGTTTACATAGCATGATACGTTGAGTGCTTGAATTTTTATACATTCTAAGCGCCCATTGCTTGTCCGCCGATAGGAGGGGGAGGGCGTTTCACTGCGTCCTTTGCGCTCCTGCTTTTAAAGGTTACCATTAGAAGCTGTAACGCAAAGGACGCAGTGAAACGCAGAGTACACAAAGAAAAATGTCGGCGATTAATTAAATTTCCATCTATTTAAATAGCACAACATGTTAAATATACCTTTTACTAAACGCAGAAAAATAAAGAGTAAATAGGGCTATACCGGTCACGATAATTAATTCTTACTCCCATCCGGTAATTTCAAATTAATATAATCCGCCATCTCCTTAGCCCCTGCATTTTTTTTCTTCAGTGCCAATCCTTTCAACACATAATTATTAATGACCGGATCTGTTTGTGATCTTTCCTGTTGTGGTATCTGGTCCCTGAATTCAATAATCAAATCAATCCCTGTTTTAAATTTACCCAGATCAGTTACTTTTTCCAGCACTTCAGCCAAAGTAACCACCGAATTAAATTTTTCCTGCGAAAGGGGCATCTCTTTAAATGAAGCAGCAATAAAATCAAAAGCCGTTTCATCACCATAGGTTAACATGATATTACCCAATGCAGCAGTAAGCCTGCCTCTATGTGTTTCTTTGGAAATATGATTGGCAATATCAAAAGCCTGTTTACCATCTAAACTACCCAATGCTTCCAACGCTGCGCCTGCTACTGAATACGAGGAATCGCGGGTTGCTGCAGCAAAGAAATCAGTATAGGTCTTATTATGTTGCTTGGCGAGTACATCTATCGCGTCGGCTCTTACCGTTCTGTGATCATCTTTTTTGGCAAGCAATTCAATTTGTGTAATGGCTTCTTCCGTCAGCTTTGCATTCGATAAACCCGCCAATGACTGCGACCGGATTGCGTAAAAAGGATCAGTCAATGCTTTAATCAATAATTGATAAGCATCCGCTTTACCAAGATTGCTGGTTGCATATTGAATAGCTTCTTTTCTGTCAAGGTATTTCGCGGCATGGGTGTATTGATAAATGTATTCAGCCAGACTCTTATTGTCTTTCTTCTGGCATAACAATATCTTATCTCCATCTACATTGATCAAATCAGGTTTTGCAGAAACAGGAAAAGAAAATGTATCCGCTTTATTTTCTGCCCATACCTGGTATCGTGTTTTTTCCTGTCCCTGGTATACATCAATGGCAATCGGTAATTTGAATAGTTTATCACCCGATTGGTTTTGTTTCAGGTAAACATAAGCTCTCCCAGCCGTGGCATCATAGCCATAACTGATATCTATAACGGGGTGACCACTTCCAAAATACCATTGGTTAAAAAACCAGTTCAGATCCTTACCCGTAATTTCTTCAAAAGCCAAACGCAGTTTCTGCGCATTTCCGTTTCCAAATTGATAAGTGGTTAAATATTTATTCAGCGATTTAAAAAAAGCATCATCACCAACATAATTTCTGAGCATGTGTAGGATCCTTCCCCCTTTTTCATACGTAACGGGGTCAAACATATCTTCCTTATCTGCATAATAAAAACGAACCAGGTCCTTGCGCATACCCGGACTGTTCAGGTAAGTATGCATGTCTTTATCATTTTCATAAGCCCCCTCGTCGGCACCATATTTATGTTCCTGCCATAATGTTTGGCTGTAATTCGCAAAGCTTTCATTAACGGTAAGGTTGCTCCAGCTTTCAGCGGTAACCAGATCCCCAAACCAGTGATGAAATAATTCATGCGCAATGGTAGTTTCCCATCCATTTCCATCTACCAATTCACGCGCATCCTGTTGGGCACTCGATTGGTGAAGGGTGGCAGTTGTATTTTCCATGGCACCACTTACATAATCTGTACCCACCATCTGGCTGTATTTGGGCCAGGGATATTCAATGCCGGTAACTTTATCTGAATAGAAAGCGATCATTTCAGGCGTGTTGCCAAAAATTTTGCGGGCTACTTTTTCATAAGGTTTGTCAACATAATAGTTCACTTCCTTCCCCTTATAACTATCCTTCACAATCGCAAAATCACCGATTCCCATAAAAAGCAGGTAGGGGGCATGTGGCAGTTCCATTACCCAGGTGTCTGTACGGGTGCCATCGGCATTATTTTTTTGAGCGGTTAATTTTCCATTGGATAAACTAACATATTTGGCGGGTACCGTAAGATTAAATTCCTGTGTCGTTTTTTGATTGGGTTTATCTATGGTGGGCAGCCATACCGAATTGGATTCTGTTTCTCCCTGGGTCCAGATTTGCGTGGGTTTTGTTTTGTCTTCCCCTTTCGGATTAATAAAATACAATCCCTTCGCATCAGTAATCGCTGCACTACCCTGGCTTTTCAATTCGTTTGGTCTGGAAGTGTATTCTATATAGACAGTATACGTTTCGTCTCTTTTATAAGATCTGTCGAGCGCAATATGCAGTTGTAAACTATCGTAACTAAATGGTAAAGAAATATTCTTGCCTTGTTTTACCAAGGAAATATTATGTATCGCCATTCCTTTTGCATCCAATACCAGAGAATCCGTTGGATAAAAATGCGGCTTCAAACTGATCCATGCTTTGCCATTCATATAAGAATGCGCAAAATCAAATGAGGCA
Organism: uncultured Bacteroidota bacterium; assembly: GCA_903913355.1. GTDB lineage: Bacteria > Bacteroidota > Bacteroidia > Chitinophagales > Chitinophagaceae > Sediminibacterium. Next base: position 8,956 of record CAIWKU010000501.1, read on the forward strand.
TCCAGTTTGGTATGCACCAGGTCGTTTGATTTGGTAGCAAATGCCCGGTATATCGATCTCCCGTTTTCTGAGACCGGAGCAGTCTGGGCAAATACGTGGGTGGAACCAAAGAAAATGAGTAATAAACAAAATTTTTTCATGCTGCTTTTTTAGGAAGCATAAAGATAGAGGGCTGCGACTGTGAAAATGTTAGAATTATATTAAAGAGTAAGGAAAATGGCCAGACCGGGGAAAGATAACCTGAAGCTATTTGCCCTAGATTTGTACAAAGTATTGGGATGAAAGGCATGCAAAAACGATATAAGCTATTCACTCTGCTGGCAGCAATGGTATGGGTGGGTACTGCTCGTGCACAGGAAGCCGGAAACCTCTATATCCAATCAGAAAACAACCAGGCATTTTATGCTCAATGGAATGGAAATGTTTACCCTTCCTCAACAAATGGAATGTTGGTTATACCCAAAGTACCCAGGGGGGAGCAGGTAATACAGATTGGGTTTCCATTACAACAATATCCTGAATACAGTTTCAGCTTGATTATGGGAGAAAGGCCAATGGGCTTCGCTTTAAAGCTGGCAATAAATAATACCTGGAGTCTTTTTGATATGGTAAAATTGACCCAAATACAGGGAACACTCAGCTCTGTTGTACAAAAAAAGGCAGAAACGAAAGTGGAGGATATGGGTATAAAACCTGAGATCAACAAGGTGCCGGATACCAGGACTGAGGATACGATTGCACGGCAGCCCATTACCCCCGCGCAATTGGCTTTGGCTGCAACCATCCAGAAAATTTATGATAAAGCAGGCAATTACGGAACCGACCAGGTATATGTAGTAAATAATGATGGAAAGATGGATACGGTAGCCATATTTATACCGGTTTTATCTGAAGTAAATACAAAAACCATGGCCATGGGAAAGGGTACTGGCAGAATGCCGGTGAATCCGGATACAATGAGTCAGGCAGTCATTTGGCAAAGACCTTTACCAACTTCTCCTAAATCATCAAAATAAATACATGAATCGGTATTTCCTGGAACTGGCATATAAGGGCACGGCATATAGTGGATTTCAGGTTCAGGATAATGCCAATACGGTTCAGGGAGAGTTGCAGAAAGCGATGTCAGTTTTTTTTCGGAAAGAATTTGGGCTTACCGGGTCATCCAGAACAGATAGCGGGGTGCATGCCCGCCAGAACTATTTCCATTTTGATAGTGACCTGATCATCCCTGCCGGTTCGGTATACAACCTGAATGCAATATTGCCGGGAGATATAACGGTAAAAGGCATTTATGAAGTGTCTCCCGAAGCCCATTGCCGGTTTGATGCGGTTGCCCGGGAATACCGGTATTGTATTTACCGGCAAAAAGACCCATTTATGGCAGATCGCGGTTGGTTGTATTCGTATCCACTGGATATAAGTCTTTTGCAGGCAGCTGCAGAAGCTATAAAAGAGTACACAGATTTTAGTAGTTTTTCGAAGAGGAATACCCAGGTAAAGACTTTTCAATGTGAGATAACTGTTTCTGAATGGTTGGTAGAAGAGAACAAAAGCCTGGTATACAGGGTAAGGGGCAATCGTTTTTTAAGGGGGATGGTAAGGGGATTGGTGGCAACTATGCTGAAAGTAGGCCGGGGGCAGATTGAACTGTCAGAATTGAGGGAGATATTCGAAGCAAAGGATTGTACCAGGGCCGATTTTTCTGCGCCCCCACAGGGATTGTTTCTGGAGGCTGTAGAATATGGCGGGGCATTGGGCGAGATGTTAAAGCGAAAGGTTAATTAATCAGCCAAATCCAGGTTTGGTTGGGATTTGGAAAAGAAAGTTTAGACAGATACCGGCTATCCCCAGGTATATAAAATAGGCTTCAAAAGGCTGGAAAGGCAGAAACTTCCTATTTTTTTCAATAATAAAACCTAAGCTGGTAAAGGGTTTTGTTCAATAGGGACAAATTAATACAGAAAAAGATTTGGATATAAGGAATCCGCACTTATCTTTGCAACCCGCTTTTATAAAAAGAGGATGTTCTTTGCAGGAAAAATGAAATAGAAGGAAATAAAAAAAACCAAAATTTTGAAGAAAAATTTGGTGGATACCAGAACAATCCTATCTTCGCCGCCCGTTCATGAAAAACGGGAGTTCATTGATACAGAAAAGAGGAAGTGAGAGAGAAAAAAATTGAATAAATTTTGGTGTAGAAAAAAGGCAACGTATCTTTGCCGTCCGTTTGAAAAAACGATAGTTCTTAAAATGATTTTGCGACTAAAAAAGTTTGAAATTTTTTCAAATTGATTTGGTTTCTAAAATAAAGGCTCTTACCTTTGCAACCCCAATTAAAGGGGTGGCTTAGAAAGGCCAAAAGATCTTTGAAAATTTGGAAGCAACAGCAGCATAAAACTAGATTTGAATTTAGATTTTATGGTAAGGTTTACAGCAATCAAAAAATAACAACATATCCGACGTTAATTTCAATTTAATTGAGAGTAATAGTCAGATCAAACAACATTTACAATGGAGAGTTTGATCCTGGCTCAGGATGAACGCTAGCGGCAGGCTTAATACATGCAAGTCGTGGGGCAGCGCAGGTAGCAATACTGGGCGGCGACCGGCAAACGGGTGCGGAACACGTACACAACCTTCCTACAAGTGGGGAATAGCCCAGAGAAATTTGGATTAATACCCCGTAACATATAGATGCGGCATCGTATTTATATTATAGCTTCGGCGCTTGTTGATGGGTGTGCGGCTGATTAGATAGTTGGCGGGGTAACGGCCCACCAAGTCTACGATCAGTAGCTGATGTGAGAGCATGATCAGCCACACGGGCACTGAGACACGGGCCCGACTCCTACGGGAGGCAGCAGTAAGGAATATTGGTCAATGGACGCAAGTCTGAACCAGCCATGCCGCGTGAAGGATTAAGGTCCTCTGGATTGTAAACTTCTTTTATCTGGGACGAAAAAAGGCGATTCTTCGTCACTTGACGGTACCAGATGAATAAGCACCGGCTAACTCCGTGCCAGCAGCCGCGGTAATACGGAGGGTGCAAGCGTTATCCGGATTCACTGGGTTTAAAGGGTGCGTAGGCGGGCAGGTAAGTCAGTGGTGAAATCTCCGGGCTTAACTCGGAAACTGCCATTGATACTATCTGTCTTGAATATTGTGGAGGTAAGCGGAATATGTCATGTAGCGGTGAAATGCTTAGATATGACATAGAACACCTATTGCGAAGGCAGCTTACTACGCATATATTGACGCTGAGGCACGAAAGCGTGGGGATCAAACAGGATTAGATACCCTGGTAGTCCACTCCCTAAACTATGGATACTCTACATACTCGATACACTGTGTGTGTCTGAGCGAAAGCATTAAGTATCCCACCTGGGAAGTACGATCGCAAGATTGAAACTCAAAGGAATTGGC
>CAIWKU010000502.1 GCA_903913355.1 uncultured Bacteroidota bacterium
CAAGCATCTTAAAGCTAAAAAATCGTTGCATACAATAAATTTATTGTTGATTTTCCTGCATGCAAAATTGATGAAAATCCTGATTACTAATAGTCAGGGTAAATTTTGCGTTATTAATATATAATGACGGTATGATTATCATCGTGGAAGGAATCAAACCTTTCCAATGATCAAAACCCAATGTAAACGCACTGCAAATCCAAAGCCCCAAAACAATAATAGTTAGCCAGGATTTTCTCAGCTCAAATTGTAAACCAATGTTTAGTTCTATTTGGTCACTTATGTCAAAGACAAATTTTTGATCCGCATATAAGGGTTGGAATAATTCAATAATATGCCCCCCCTTATCAATCATCATTTCTAATTTTCCACCCTTTTTATTAAACCCGATTTTTTCTCCATCTAACGTAATATCAAATTCTTTGAGCCTTTGTACAATCCCTCCGGGGTAGTCAATAACCAATTTACATTTTGCATTTTCTTCCATATACGTTGATTTATCAGTATTTTTATACATAAACAGCTACCTGTTTACCTGAAATGTGATTGATTGTTGATGCCGGTATTTAACTTTTACGCCGTCTATAGTGGCTGGCCTCCAGGCTGGGCAGCTTTTTATAATCCTAATTACTTCCATATCAGCTGACCATTCTCTGGAATGAAGTAACACGATATCTGAAATGGTTCCGATAGTGCTCACTTCAAAATCAACTAGAATTGAGGCACTGGTTCCAGGGCCTGAAATAAGCATAAATCGATTGGGGGTACTGATATGACTATTCAAATACTTTAGCCATCCATTAATACCTCCCGGAAATTCGGGTGGCTTATGATGGATTGTGTCCTTTACATTTTTTTCCTTCACATCTACATCTTCCCTTTGTAAGGAATCCGGTATTGGCTGCTCTTCTCCATTGGCTAGCTTTATCTTTCCGCTGGCATAGTCTATACTACGATAAAAAATACCTCCATTATATTCTTCAATAATTCCTGCTCTTTGTTTGCTGTCAAACGCATATTTCCATTGCCCATCTTTTTTCCCCTTCACAAAATGACCCAAACTATCGAGATCGCCTTTTTCATTATACCAGGCAAAAATACCGTTTCGAACCTTCAATGATGCATCACGATACGTTTGCCAGCTGATCATAGGTCCTTCTTTACGATACACCCTGCATATATAAGTCGAGTCATTTTCTATGACTTTATGCAAGAAATAGGTGCATTCATCAATACTGGCAACTTGCACCCAATCTTGGTTAAAAGCATAAAATGATTCATTATTTTCCTGAGCTGACACTTGCAAAGTCTGCAAACTGAATAATAGAAAAAGGCCGTGTATAATTTTTACAGATTTCATTTGATTAGTTCATAGGGTTATTCGGTAAAATCGCTTGCTACTGTTTTATTAAATATTGTCAGCTATCGGGATTTTTTTTTGAGAATTGAAAACAAAATAACAACACTGCTCCTACAATTGGGATTGAAAATGCAAAAAACAGGGATGTAGCTTTTACTACCAAAGGTTTCCGTATGATTAAAATAAAATAAATAGCTACCACGAGTAGTACAAAGTGAAAACAAATTAAATAGTTGAAAAAATTTGAGGGTAGCAGGAATCGCATTCTTATATTATATCCTTTTTAAAAACTAAGTTCTAACGGTAAAATATTAAAATTATTTATAACTTATTCAAAAACTGATAAGAATTATTGAAAATATTTTTGACTGCCTATAAAGAATACATAGCCCATTTTCACAGTAGTCATTTTACTACAGATTCATTCCTTCTTTTCGAAGAAAGTATTTACTTTTTATTTGTGTAGAATTTGGAAGAGCAGTGTAAGACTGGAAAGAATGAATGCATATAGGAAAAAAGATTTCATGTTGTATCCCTGTTTTACCCAAAATAGAATGGACAGGATTGGTAAAACAAAAATCGAGAGCAACATGGGCAACCAGAGAATTTCAAAGATGGCGCCAACAAAAGCATATTTATATATCTGAATATATTTCCCCGAAAACCAATAAATACATTGTAAAATGCTAATTAGAAAAAACAGGCGCTCTTGTAATTGGGTTTTATTTTTTTGTTCTTTTTTCAAGCACTATTAGTTATGTAAAATAAAAAATAGAGATTCAATAGATAGTCTCTATGCATTACCAAATCTCATTTTTACTCGAATGAATCAATGCTTCAATTCCTCCAACTCTTCTTCAATATGATCATACTCCCCCTTCCAGGCATAATAACCAAATATGACCATGCCAATGGCAATTGGAATAGACACTACTACAAATACACCCCACTGCACCCATGTATCGATTATCGGTTTTTTACTGATCTCACCAGCAGCAGTTTTTACCAGGTAATAAATAGCTAATGGGCCTAATACTATCCAGATAATACCGGCCAGTCTTTTGAGTTGATTCATAGTTATCATTTTGGCTGTTTGTACTATCAAACAAACAACTTTTATTTAATCAATTTGCGGGTCAATTTTGTTCTTGATATATAAGGCGCCAATCACTAGACTAACCGTAGCAATAATAATCGGATATAATAATCCCACGAGTTTATCACTGGTATAAATGGTGGTTAATAAGGTAGCAATAAACGGTGTTAACCCGCCAAATACGCCATTGCCAATATGATATGGCAAGGACATGGAAGTATACCGTATCCGTGTTGGAAACAGTTCCACAAGGAATGCAGCAATTGGTCCATATACCATGGTTACATACAATATCATAATAAATACAAAGAATACCATTTTCCAGTAAGCGGCTGTATCCAGTATCTTATACGTTTTAATATCCGGTTTCAGGGTAGTTTTCCCTACCGTTGAGAAAGCAGTATCTTTTATTGTTTCTACCACCATTGCTCCGTCATCAAAAAAGTGTTTATTGGTAACTGTGCGGAGTGTATCGGTTGTATGAGCAATGGGGGTATGCGTTTTTTTGATTTGCTTGAGATAAACCAGCTCCATTTTATTACCAACATCACTTAATACAAGCAACTCATTAAATAAATACCGGTAGCTAATAATGGCCAGTAACATTCCTGCCAGCATGATCCATTTTCGTCCGATACGATCACTCAGGCTTCCAAATACCACAAAAAAAGGAGTGGCTGCTAAAATGGCCCAGATGAGTATGGTTCGTGATTGGTCAAAATCTACCTTACATACATTTTCGATAAATGATTGTGCGTAGAATTGTCCGGTATACCAAACCACCCCCTGTCCCATCGTGGCGCCAAACAATGCCAGCAATACCATTTTCAGGTTGATCTTATGACCGAAACTTTCTTTTAAAGGATTTACAGAAGTAGTGCCCGCTGTTTTTAGTTTTTCAAATAATGGCGACTCCTTCATCTTAAGCCTGATATAAATTGAGATCACCACCAGTGCAATCGATGCAATAAAAGGAATCCGCCAGCCATAATCATTAAACTTAGCAATGGATTTGGTCAAATCTGGATCCAATGCATGCCGGGTAATCAATATCACCCCTAATGAAACAAATAATCCTAAAGTAGCCGTCGTTTGTATCCAGGAAGTAAAATACCCTCTCCGATGAATTGGTGCATGTTCTGCCACATAAGTCGCTGCTCCGCCATACTCTCCTCCTAAAGCCAGTCCCTGCACCAATCTCAGCAATAATACAATGATCGGGGCAGCAAAACCAATGGTATCATAATTGGGTACCAATCCAATGGCGAATGTTGAACCGCCCATTAAGATCAGGGTTAAAAGGAAAGTATATTTCCGGCCAATCAAATCACCCAGTCTTCCAAAAACAAGCGCACCAAATGGTAGGACGATAAAACCTGCTGCAAAAGTTGCCAATGTAGACAGCAGGGCGGCAGTTGGATTGGTTTTTGGAAAAAACTGGCTGGCCAGCACCGTAGCCAAACTACCAAACAGATAAAAATCATACCACTCAATTAAAGTACCCAATGATGAGGCACCAATAATCTTCCAGATTCCTTTTGTTTCTTTCATATAGCATTAATCTGTTGTCAACTTACATCAAACCATTCATTTCACCAAGCACTTTATACCCCCACTGCGCAAACTCGCTTACCTCCCATTCTCTGCGGCGAAAAAAAACATCCACAATATCAATTCTCTAAAATAGAACGGGAGATAACGTAGGTTTCGCAGAGATAATTTGCTAAAAACCAATGATTAAGGTTAAACAGCCAAAGCAAAATCACTTATCTTTATAACCCTCAAACAACGATTGATATGTCATATCCCTATCAGATCAAAAGCTACGATCATTACAAAGAAGTGTACAAAAAAAGCATCGAAGATCCTGCCGGTTTCTGGGCAGATATTGCTGGCCATTTTCAATGGAGAAAAAAATGGGATACTGCACTCGAGTGGAATTTTACTGAGCCCAAAATAGAATGGTTCAAAGGTGGTAAACTGAACATTACGGAGAACTGTCTTGATAGGCATATCGCAAAACTTGGCGATGAGCCCGCTATTATCTGGGAGCCTAATGCAACAGATGAGCACCATCGTATATTAACTTATAAAAAATTACTGGAGAAAGTTTGTCAATTCTCGCATGTACTCAAAAACAATGGAGTTAAAAAAGGCGACAGGGTTTGTTTATATATGGGTATGATTCCCGAGCTGGCCATTGCGGTACTAGCCTGCGCAAGAATTGGTGCCATTCATAGTGTGGTGTTTGGGGGCTTTTCTGCGCAGAGTATTGCAGATAGATTGTATGATGCCCAGGCTGAATTTATTATTACCTGCGATGGTGCTTATCGCGGTGCAAAAGATATTCCTTTAAAATCTGTGATTGATGATGCATTGATCGGTAACAGAACAGTAAAAAAAGTGATTGTATGTACCCGAACACGCACACCGGTTTCTATGATCAAAGGAAGAGATGTATGGTGGGAAGAAGAAATGAAACAGGTAGAAGAAAAAGGGCTCAATTTTATCGAAGCAGAAGAAATGGATGCGG
>CAIWKU010000503.1 GCA_903913355.1 uncultured Bacteroidota bacterium
AATTGGTAAAAGAGTTTATCAATGAAATTCATGCGATTACCACAAAGCCCTGGACCTTAATGGAAATTTGCGGTGGTCAAACCCATAGTCTGGTAAGGAATGGGATACTGGAAATGCTTCCAGATAAGATTACAATGGTCCATGGTCCTGGGTGCCCTGTTTGTGTAACCAGTGTAAGTATTATTGACGAAGCTGTTTTTTTATCTGAACAGCCTGATACCATTCTTTGTTCTTTTGGAGATATGCTTCGGGTTCCAGGTAGTAAAAAAAGCCTGCTGGAAGCCAAAGCTGCAGGAGCAGATATCCGGATTCTTTATTCCCCATTAGAAGCAGTACAAATTGCATTGAATAACCCCGATAAACAAGTTGTATTTTTTGCTGTGGGATTTGAAACAACAGCTCCGGCTAACGCTTTAAGTGTTGTTCAGGCAGATAAGATGGGATTGAAGAATTTCAGCATTCTTGCTTCACATGTATGGGTTCCCCCGGCTATGGAAGCGATTTTAAGTGATAAGGAAAATAAGATTGATGCGTTTTTAGCTGCCGGTCATGTGTGCACAATCATGGGAATAGGTGAATACTTTCCGGTTGCTGCCAAATACCAATGTCCTATCGTTGTTACCGGTTTTGAGCCGGTAGACCTTTTGCAGGGAATACTGATGGCGGTAAGACAATTGGAAAAAGGCGAGTTTACGGTCGAAAACCAATATGCCAGAAATGTAAAGAGGGAAGGTAACCAGATGGCACAGGATACGATTCATGAAGTGTTCGGAATCAGTGATCGAATATGGAGGGGTATTGGGAATATTCCACAAAGCGGGTATGAAGTAAATGACAGGTATAAAAAGTACAATGCACGTGTAAAATTCAATATCGATATCCCTTTCGCTGAAGAAAATAAAGAATGCATTAGCGGGGATATTATGAAAGGGCTTAAAAAGCCAAAACAATGCCCTAATTTCGGAACCAAATGTAGACCCGAACATCCGTTGGGTGCTCCAATGGTAAGTAGTGAAGGGGCATGCGCGGCTTATTATCAATATGCGAATACTGACACCGTTCTCGCATAATTTTAATGTAAATGATCTGCAAACCGGGTAATAAAATAATTTTTTTTAGTTTCCTGCTTTTGATAAGTAGTTCACTACTTGCTCAAAAAGTAATTAAAGGAACGATAGTAGATGCTGCCACTAATAGTCCATTAGAAGGAGTTACGATTACATTAATTCCTGGAAATAATTCTACCATAACCAATATCCGGGGAAAGTTTATCTTACATAAAATAAATAATACAGACTCTCTTCGTATTTCTTCGGTTGGGTTTCAAACCAAAACTATCCCGTTTTCTATGTATAGTGAAGACACTCCGATTGGTTTGCAATTACAAAATATTCTTCTGGAAAATATAACGGTGAATACAAAAGTAGGCGACGAATATAAAACAATCAGTAAAACAGACATCAAAATGCGGGGCCTGAATAATTCACAGGAAGTATTACGAATGATTCCTGGATTATTTATTGGTCAGCACCAGGGCGGGGGCAAGGCAGAGCAGATATTTGTTCGGGGCTTTGATTGTGATCATGGAACCGATATCAATATTACAACAGACGGAATGCCCGTAAATATGGTTTCGCATGCACATGGACAGGGATATGCCGATATGCATTTTATTATTCCAGAAACAATTGAAGAAGTTGATTTTCAAAAAGGGCCATACAATCCGGCCAAAGGTAATTTTACCACATCAGGGTTTGTAGATGTGAAAACAAAAAACGCCATTCCTTCCAATACAGTTAAACTGGAAGGCGGAATGTTTGATACGTATCGGGCGATGGGTATCTTTAATCTCTTAAATGAAAAAGCAAAACAAAAACAGGAATCATGGTACCTGGCTTCTGAATTTGCTTATTCAAATGGATATTTTGATCATCCACAGGACTTTAAAAGATTCAATTTCTTTACAAAATATAATGCAAAGTTGTCAGCAAATACATTCCTGATTGTTAGCGCATCCGCATTTAGCAGTAAATGGAATGCTTCTGGGCAAATTCCTTCCAGGGCAGTAGCTGATGGAATGATTGGGTTTTATGGGGCTATTGATAGTACAGAGGGTGGGCAAACCGCCCGAAATAACTTCAATGCACAATTGATAACTACCCTGAAAGACGGTTCCTTTTTTAAAAACCAGATTTATTACTCAAATTACCAATTTGATTTGCATACCAACTTTACCTTTTTTCTTGTTGACTCAATTAATGGCGACCAGATCAGACAAAGAGAAAGCAGGAATCTTTTCGGGTATAATGGAAGTTATCACAGAACATCTCATATTGGCACAGTGCAGATCATATCCGAGATGGGTATGGGTATGCGATGGGACTTGATAAAGAATATTGAATTATCGCATACAAAAGACAGATATATTTTGCTCAATAGATTGGCATTTGGCAATATTTCTGAATTGAATACATCAGGATACTTGAGTGAGACATTCCAATTCTCATCAAGGTTAAGCATGAAGGCGGGTTTACGGTTTGATCAATTCATGAATCAGTATACTGATCATTTAAGAAGTGACAGTGTTTTTAAGGCAGCAAGCCCTATTCTTAGCCCTAAAATAAATTTTAATTTTCAGCAAAGCGCCAACACACAATTTTATCTGAATCTCGGAAAAGGCTTTCATTCCAATGATACTCGTGTATGTGTCACAGAAAACGGGCATAAAGTTTTGCCAGCTGCTTATTCGGCAGATGTAGGAACCATTTATAAGCCTTCCAAAAATCTTTTGATACATGCAGCTGTTTGGTATTTGTACCTGGATCAGGAATTTGTTTATAATGGAGATGATGGTACTCCCCAGCCGGCGGGGAAGACACAGAGAACCGGAATTGATTTTTCAGGGCGGTATGAGCCGTTTTCTTCGATATACATTGATTTGGATATTAATTATGCACATGGAAGATTTATTGATGAAATAAAAGGGCAGGATTTTATTCCTTTAGCACCAGTATGGAGCAGCACGGGGGGCATTACTTATAAAAATAAAATTGGAGTGAATGGAAGCCTGCGATACAGGTGGTTAGGAAACAGGCCAGCAAATGAAAACTATTCTTTATCAGCCGCCGGATATTTTGTGAACGATTTTGTTTTGAATTATACCCAAAAGAAATACGAGATAGGGCTAACCGTAAATAATATTTTTAACGTAAAATGGAAAGAAACACAATTTGAAACGCTTAGCCGTTTAAAGAATGAAGCTACACCTGTAGATGAAATCAATTTTACTCCGGGAACGAAACTGGCTGCTAAACTTAGCCTTTGCGTTTTCTTTTAAATAATTAAATATGAGCCAAAAAATAAAGATGCAATTACAATGCCCGATGCCCAAATTTGATTTTGATATCATTACACTTGGGCATGGCAGTGGCGGATTATTAACCCATCGGCTTTTGCAAAGCGGTGTTTTTGATATTTTCAAGAATGATTTACTTGATCAACAACATGATGGAGCCATTTTTGAAATGAATGGTAAATTAGCTTTCAGTACAGATAGCTATGTAATTTCACCCATATTTTTTCCCGGTGGAAATATTGGCGACCTCGCAGTGAATGGAACCGTAAATGACCTGGCCATGTGCGGAGCCGAGGCAAAATATTTATCATTGGGTTTTATTATTGAAGAAGGGTTTTCGATGGAAGAGTTCTGGCAAGTACTTACCAGTATACAGGCAGCCGCAAAAGAAGCCAATGTTCAGATTGTGACCGGCGATACAAAAGTGGTAGAAAAGGGTAAAGGAGATAAAATATATATCAATACATCTGGTATTGGTCAGATACATCCCAAAGCAGATATCAATCATGCTAATATTGAAGTAGGTGATGTAATTATTGTAAGTGGTAATATTGCTACCCATGGCATAGCCATCATGAGTCTTCGGAAAGGACTGGAATTTGAAACAGATATCGCGAGTGACACCACACAGTTAAAAGACACAGTACTTTCTTTGGTGGAAACATTTGGAAATGGGATTCGCTTTTTGCGAGATCCAACCCGTGGCGGGGTAGCATCTGTATTGAATGAGATAGCAGAGCTTACACAGAAAGGATTTTACCTTGATCAAAAATCTTTGCCAATCGATGAACAGGTTGACGGAGCCTGTGAAATGCTGGGATTAGATCCTATTTATGTTGCGAATGAGGGGTTGTTTATGGCTGTAGTTAAAAAGGAAATCGCTGAATCTTTTCTGGCAGCACTAAAAAATGATCCCAAAGGCTCGAATGCGGCAATAATTGGAACAGTAACTGCCGAAAATCCGGGTAAAGTAATTATGAATAGTTTGATAGGTGGTAAGCGAATGGTCAATTATTTAACGGGGGAACAATTGCCAAGAATTTGTTAAGCAAATTATTCTTAAATAACAAAGGCCCTAACCATAGTTTAGGGCCTTTGTTATTTAATGTATTATTTATTATTTAGTAAATAATTCCGGGTGCTTTAAATGATACCCGGTTTTCTCCTGATACGCTTTAGTAAATGCAAGCAAAGTGGCTTCACCAAAATGCTTACCTATAAAACTAATACTGGCAGGCATGCCATTTTCTAAAAAACCATTGGGTAAAGTAATAGATGGGTTACCGGTAAGGTTGGTAATCGCTAATTGATCACCTGTTTCTGGAGGTGCGATAATGATATCAAAGCTATCTATAAAAGGGCTCATCCTTTCCATGATCTGGTAACGCAAGCGACAGGCATTGATATATTCTACAGCCGGAACAAAACGGGAAGTTCTGAATGTATTCGGCCAGCGATCCTTATTCTGTTGCACCATTTCGTCATCCTTATTAGCACGTGTTAAAGGATCAAAAGCTGCAGCTGATTCTACACCAATAATCAAAGAAAGAATCTCATCACCATGCAAACTATCCGGAAAACTAATGGGAGTAAGTTTTGCTCCCATTTTACGTAAGGTTCTGAGTGTTTCTTTTTCTGTACTGTTTTCGGGCAGACTATCTATGTAATTCCTGATATAGGCAATCCTGAGTTTGCTGATCGTATTGATGTTGGTATAATTAAAAGCAAAATCAATAGAAGACCTGTCTGTTTTATCAGCACCATGGATATACTTAAAAACGATAGCGGCATCTTCTGCAGAGCGACAAATAGGTCCAATTTTATCTGAAGTCCATGCCAGAGCCATTGCTCCTGTTTTGGCGATACTGCCATAGGTAGGACGTAACCCAGTTGTTCCGCAACGCATGGAAGGATCTACAATGGATCCATAGGTTTCTGTTCCAATTGCAAAAGCCACTAATCCAGCCGCTGTTGCTGAAGCGGAGCCTGCTGAAGATCCCCCAGATCCCTTACTGGTATCCCAGGGATTTCTGGTTAACCCGCCAAACCAAATATCATCCATGGCCAGTTCACCAAGCGATAATTTGGCAACCAGAACTGCGCCGGCTTTTTCGAGTTGGGCAGCTACAAAAGCAGTTTGATGAATTACCTGATTCCTATAAGGAGGGGTACCCCAGGTAGTATGCGTGCCTTCCACAGCAAATAAATCTTTGATACCATAAGGAATACCATGCAATGGTCCCCTGTAAATACCTCTGGCCAATTCTGCATCGGCTTTTCTTGCCTGCTTCAATGCAATTTCTTCTGTAAGTTCTATCACGCAATGAAGAACAGGGGCATATTTTTTAAGCCTTGCAAGATAGAATCGGGTAAGCTCCTCCGATGAAATTTTCTTATTTTTAATCAGTGATGCCAATTCTGTAATACTATAAAATGCAAGCTGTTCTTTTTCTTTTGGAATTGAAATGTTTGTTGGCGTGTTGAATAGAACGGGTTTCTGATATTTGGGAACCTGCATATCTGGCAACACAGGGTTATACCAGAGAGGAAAAGCAACCGAATTGGTAAGTTCTTTGTTATGAATATAGGTATAGGTATTTATTTTTCCTGCTAAGATGCTGAGCATAGAGTCACTTTTCGCATCAGAAAATGAAAGAGCAAACATTTTCTCTGCAGATTGTATTTGGGCTTTACTAACTGTTTCCTGGGCAAAGAGGTTACCTATATACAATATAGTAAGCAGACTTAATAAATGGCGCATAGATTTTTTTATCAAAACAATAGAAATGGGAAATAGTTTGCCGTTGCTTTCAAACGCTAGACTTGCCATTAATCATTCGGGAAACGATACCCCCATAGGAGCCGATATCAGCCCTGATTACTCCTATAATATGGAGTATAGCATAGGAATACAATCCATACTGTACATAGCTGTGTATATTTTTAGAGAGTTTATGTATAGGGTCTAGCCAGGTAATATCTTCAAATGCAAGAACCAATCCGGTTAAAGCCATGAGAAGAAACAAGAAATAGAAAATAATATATCCGTATTGTACAAAAAGATTATGTTTTTGCTCAGGGCCTTTTACAGGGAAAGAAGCAGCGAAACGTATTCTTGTCAGTAATTTCTTTTCTTTCGACAGAGAGATTTCAGCAATTATCCTCCATAATAATAAAAAGCAAAGCGCATAACCAAGATATTTATGAAGCATCCATAATTTATCACTGAATTCGTGAGCTACTTTTCTGGCCTGGTCAGGTGTAACAGAACCTCCTTTTGATTGTACCTGTTCCTGCACCATACTGATATTATTCTTTGTTTTAAAGAGAGTAGAGCCAAAAATGACTGTAGTAATGGATGCTGTAAAAAACAAAAAAGTAAACCAGTGCCATAAACGGATGGACAGTGGTTTGGGTTCTTTAAAAAATGGGGTGCTTGGATTGGCGGGGATTGACATAATTGTAATTTATGTTCTCAAGATAAGGGTTTATTATTATTTCTGAATCTGACAAAGACACCTGGAAATAGAAAGCTGCTTCAGTTTTATATGAAGCAGCTTTCTGTTACATTTAGAACTTTCTACCCCCAAAATTGAACCCAATCTTAAATAAAAATCCATTTACCATTACCGATTTCCCTGTATAAATACTGCTTAAGCCATGCTGGTATGAAATATCCAGGTTAAAATTGGCCTGGTAAAAGCAGAAACCACCCAGTAAACCCAGATAACTATTTGTGAGATTGGTATTATTAATAACTGCTTCCGTTCCATTTACATTGTGGAAGCCTTTAGCCAGATAACAGATTTGCGGCCCCCCATAAATAAAAATAGCATTTGAATAAGGAATTCCTCCCTGCGTATACCCTCCGGGAGTGGTGGTGGTATTGGCGATAATATGATCTCCATATGAATGCTCATATACTGATACCTGTGTATTGGATGTGCCGGGTACATAATGAGAGGTAGTTACCTTGTTTTTGAAGGAAAGACAATATTCAAATAAAACCGGCACATTGATATAATTCATTGTAAGGGATTCATAGTTGTTTGCTGACTGCCCGTTATTGGCAGTAAAATAATCCCATACCAATTTTGTTTTAATTCCGACTCCCGGGCCTATATGATTCGCTTGTTCTGTTTTGTGAAGCCATTCAAAATAAATATCACCCGAATAAGCAACCTGAGTAGTCAGCGTTTGCGTTATTAATGGATTCGTGCCAGGTTGTAAAGGGCTAACTCCGGTACCCCCAAACCATCCACCGGCATCCAGCCCGGAATTGAAACTCCAGTTTTTTCCGGTAATTGATTGTGCGTTTGTACTACTTACAGTGAGTACACAAAAGATAATGGCAAAGCAGAAAACTTTCATGGCAAGCAATTTAGTAATCAGTTAAAAAATAGCAGTTTCTAAAAAATTACCTTTTCGATCTCGCTGTTTTTAAAATTACTGTTACTAATAAACACTTCTCATGTGTATATTGTATGCATCTCGGCAGGAGCTTATCAGGTAATCTGCCCTGATCATTGTATTCTATAGTAAGCAGCTTTCGATAAAATCCAAACTTCAATCTGCAGGGCACAGATTGTGTCATATTTCCACGATTAAGTTAATCGATATATTAAACAAAACAAAAAATATTCTGATTTTCTGAAGATAGTCGTTTGTTTAATTGAAAGATGAGTTGTGTTTGGGTAGGATGTATGCTAAACCAGAGGTTTTCCTTTTAAGCTAAATTTAAGGACTATATAAGTGAGTCGTCTTTCAAAACCACTCACTTATATGATAGGTATAATAGGCAAGCTACCAGTTTCGCGTTATTCATGAATGGACATCACAGGCACTTGCGCATGAAGCGCCATTTGAGAAGAAGTGCTTTTATGTATCATGCGATCAAGCAGGCTATGTTTTTTAGGAACTACCACCAGCAAGTCTAATTTTTGTTTTATAGAGAACTGGTTCACTTCCTCTTCAATATTCACGCCTGAAATAAAGTGGAAAACCGGCTTTATTTCGTTTAGCATTTCACGTAACCGATCAAATTCCTCTCGCTCAGACGTTCCGAGTGTGATTCCCAATT
The DNA here is from genome assembly GCA_903913355.1 of uncultured Bacteroidota bacterium. Classification (GTDB taxonomy): domain Bacteria; phylum Bacteroidota; class Bacteroidia; order Chitinophagales; family Chitinophagaceae; genus Sediminibacterium. Next base: position 8,436 of record CAIWKU010000503.1, read on the forward strand.
CGGTATTAACATGTAATAGGTGTAATCTGGCACGAAATGCTTTTACGATGCTTTTAATCATATCAACATGAACGCTTTCGGTTACATCTCTCAGATCGCAGGCAAGACCAACATTTGAAATGGTAGTAAACTTGGCATTGGGAGGCACAATCATTAATGGCCAGGAAAGATGCTGGATAGCAGATAATACATTGCTTCCAAAGAATACTCTTTCCATATTCGATTTTCCGGTGGCTCCCATGATAACCGCATACGGCTGAATAAAACTGCAATAGTCTTCAATTTTTTTAATGATGCCTCCATCTTTTACCTCAGCATAAATGTTGACAGCTCCTTCAGCCCGATAAACGAGTTTTTCTTTCAAATCCTGAATTTTCTTAACTGCGTCTGTTTTTAATTGGGTAATGATCTCAGCCGAAACAGGCACTTCACTAAAAGTTACCGGATATTGATACACGTGAACAAGGGCAAGGTTTCCTTTAATGGCCAATGCAAAATCCAACGCATAATAAGCGGCATTTACAGAAACCGGGGAAAAATCTATCGGAACTACAATTGTTTTCATAACGAATTATTTAATAATAAGAGGGGGTTCCGGGAAACCGGGATAGCTTATTTCGCAGGATATAGATAGGTGTGCGAAAGTAGAAATAGCCTTATTCTCAATATATGATATTCCTCAAGTCAATATTTGATTTCTGTCACATATGGGGAGAAAGGGAGTGAGGGGTTCCTGACTTGATTAAGGAGAATGGAGTAGCCGGATGATAAGATTTTATTTTGGAAAAAGAGCCAACATGATAAAAATCAGTTTGCAAATAGACCTGTGTCAGGTAAACACCTTATGCGGAAAATTAAGTTTGTATAAAAAAATATGCAGTTGCGCATTTTTCCAACACAGCATATCAGCGACCTGCAAAAAGACTTCAATGCGGCCTTCCCGTATTTGAGGCTGGAAATACTGGATTTTAAAACCTGTCAGGCGCCTGATAATGATAATGTATTGAAACAATCAGCCGCCCCTAACTCCAATCCTCTTTATATAGGTAATTACCAGGGCACGATTACGGATGGGATCCTTGAAATTGAGGAAACTATGAAAGTAAGTGAGTTAGTAAGATTGTTTAAAGAGGAATTTAGTCTTTGTGTACAGGTATTTCGCCGTTCCGGTATTATGTGGTTACAAACCAGCATGACAGCAGAGTGGACTTTAAAAAAGCAAAATGAACATGGAAAAGACCTCTCCCCTTCTCAAAAAGTGTATTGAAAGGAAAGTATATTTTACCGTGTATTAATAAAGAAGGGTATCCAGTTTATCTATATCAATAATTTTTATCCTTCCTTCTTTTATCTCAACCAGTTTTTCGGCTTTAAAATCACTGAGTGTGCGAATCAGTGATTCGGTAGCTGTACCTACATAGTGTGCAATATCATCTCTGGAAATTTCCAGTGAATGACTGTTTCCTTCCAGGTTATATTTTTTATGAATTGCGATCAGTGATTTGGCAACGCGTATTCTTAGAGAACTATATGCGAGGTTTAAAAGGCGCTCTTCTTTTTCTTTTACATTCTGTGTGATAATCTGTATAAAACGATTTGCCACATTAATATCTCCGTAGATCATTTGTAAAAAATCTTCCCTGGGTATATGTAGTATTTCAGCATCCTCTAAAATCATCGCATTGTTTTCGTAAGAATTATTGGCAATCAGGGCTGAATACCCAATAAAATCGCCTTCGCTTAAAATATCCGTAATATATTCTTTCCCATCCTCATGCAGTTTATATTCTTTTACCTTTCCTTTTAATATATAATACAAAAATTTTGGCCTTTTGCCCTCCTGAAAAAGGC